>JBEIMO010000103.1:0-6806 GCA_040378625.1 Verrucomicrobiia bacterium
CCTCCCCCCGCCTCTATTTTCCAACGCCCAGCGCAAAGGCGGTCGGGGTGATGTGAAACTCTTTTTTAAAGGCCATGGTGAGGTGCGAGGAGGCGGAGACTCCGGATTCGCTGGCGATGCTTTTTATGGACCGGCCGGGGTTTTCGACGAGGAGGCGCTTGGAGTGTTCGAGCCGGAGGCGCAAGATGTGCTGGTGCGGGGTCTCTCCGCAGTGTTGAAGAAAAAGGCGGGTGAGGTGGCGGAAGGTGACGCCAGCCAAGGCCTCCAACTCCTGGGCGCCCAACTCGTGGGTCAGGTTGTTTTGAATAAAGGCCTGCACGCGCTCGAAGACCACGCGCCCTCGAAGTTGCAGGTTTTCCTCGGTGTTCATTCCCTGGGGAAAGTCGCAGACGGGATCGAGCACGCCTGTGACAAGAGCGGCAAGCAACGCGGAGGTGTGTGTCTGCGCGAAGCCGAGATTCCTCGCCGATACAGCAATATCGATCAGTTTGCGGCTCAACAAAGAGATCGTCTCGGAGCGTGAAACGAGCGGTTTTTTTTGAACGCAAAAAGGAAGGGGTGTTTCCTCCCCCTCCTCGTTGGTGACGCTCACATGAATGCCGAGCATGAATCCGCCGGTGGGAGATTGCCAACTGTGCGGAACCATCGCGGGAATCACAAGCGCATGGCCGGGCTTAAGGGTGACCTTTGTTTTCTCGAATCCAAACTGAAAGATTCCGAGGAGCGGGATCTCGATTTGAATATCGGCATGTCTGTGTGAACCAAATCCCCCACCCTTGCGGTAGAGGCCAGTTGCAAGGTGGCATTGGGAGCAGCGCAGATGCAGGTCGCCAACCTTGAACTCCCGCGCATTCAGAAAAGAGGACATGAGCATTCCATTCGTCCGTGCGACCCCGGCAGTCTTCCATAAGGCGGCGTGCTTCCGTTTTGAAATAATGTCCATTGGTATTTGACGGATGAGAGGAACGAAAAATTACCGCTACAACGAAACATCAGAGGATTCACGATGTTTTTTACATCTGCCGCTGGAATTGAGAACCAGTCGATTTGAATCCGACACGCCTGAATTTTTTATCCGCAACCTAATACACGCCTGCGCTTGGGTCGCGGAAAATCAGGCTGGGAACAATTGCTGGCGGAGGGTGTTTTGTTTGGCGAGGCGCTCGGAATAATTGAAGTCGCTGCGAGGTTCGAGGCGACTGCCGGCGGCAACTGGAGAGCAGGAAATGGCCCACTCCTCGAGAGTGCGGGATTTGTCGGCGGATGCGAGGGCTTGAATGGCGGCTCCGAGGGCGGCGCCTTCGGAACTTTCCATCGTCACAACCGGATATCCAAAAATGTCGGCGAGCATCTGACGCCAAACCGCGCTGCGACTGCCGCCGCCAGTGAGACGGATTTCCGTGGGCTTGAGACCCAGAGATTCCATGCGACGCAGGCCATAAGCCATTCCGAGAGTCACGCCTTCCATTGCGGCGCGGGCGAGGTGGGCGGGCGTCATGTTTGAAGTCGTCATTCCATGAAGCACACCGCAGCCATTTGGCAGATTCGGCGTGCGTTCCCCTTGCAGATAAGGAAGGAACGTTAAGCCCTCCGATCCGGCGGGAATGGCGGCGATTTCACGTTCCATGCGCTCATGATCCCAACCGAACAGGCTGCGGAAGGCCTCTGTTGCAACGGTGACGTTCATCGTGCACAGAAGCGGCAGCCAATGGTCGTTGCTGTCACAGAACGCCGCAATTTCACCTTCTGGATCCACAACTGGCGATGCCGTGCAGGCAAAAATCGTTCCGCTGGTGCCAAGACTGGCAGTCACTCCCCCCGGGGTGACATTCCCTGTTCCGATGGCGGCCATCATGTTGTCGCCGCCTCCGGCACTGACAACAACGTTCAAGGAGAGCCCCCACTTGGCAGCAAGCTCGGGGAGCAAGGATCCAACGGGCTCGCGGGATGAACCAACCGGCGGAAGTTTTGCGAGAAGGTTTTCATCGATGGCGGCGCACAGTTCGCGGCTCCATTGGCGCGACCGGACGTCGAGCAATGCAGAACCCGAGGCGTCGCCAAATTCCATGCGGAGCGTTCCGGTCAGGCGGAGGTTCAGGAAATCATGCGGCAAGGCGACATGGGCCAAACGTGCAAAATTTTGAGGTTCGTTTTGTTTGAGCCAAAGAATTTTGGGGGCAGTGAAACCCGGAAGGATGTCGTTGCCGATGAGGGCGACCACCTTGTCGCGACCGCCGAGCTTGGCACGGATTTCGTCGCATTGCGGAACGGTCGAGGTGTCGCACCACAACTTTGCGGGACGGATGACCTGATGATTGGCATCCAGCGGCACAAATCCATGTTGCTGGCCCGAAACCCCGATGCCGGAAATCTCGCTGCGGCGGGCGCCGAGTTGAGAAATGACATGGCCAACGGTCTCAAGAACAGCGTCCCACCAAATGGCAGGATCCTGTTCGAGATGGCCAGCGGGCAAGCCTTCCACAAGGCCGTAGGATTTGCTCGCGGAGGCCAAAACTTTTCCCGAGGCGCTGTCGAGCGCGACGGTTTTTAGACTCTGCGTGCCGCAGTCGATGCCGAGCGTGATCACAGGAAATCGTTGAGGATATTTTCGAGATATTCCTGACCGCCGGACGGCAGGACTGGCGCTGGTTGTTCGAGCGCGAGCTTTTCCAATTCCGCAAGCCCCGCCTGACCGGCGAGAACCTTTTTACCAAGCGGCGAGTTCCATGTGGCGTAGCGGTTCTTGACGAACTCCTCGATGCGTCCATCCGCGCGAATGGCGGCGGCGATTTTGAGTCCACGGGCAAAGGTGTCCATACCGCCAATGTGGGCGTGGAAAAGATCGGCCGGCGTGTGGGATTCGCGGCGACGCTTGGCGTCGAAGTTGAGACCACCCTTGCGGAAGCCGCCCATGCCAAGAACGACAAGCATGACATCGATCGCCAGATAAATATTCGTTGGGAACTGGTCGGTGTCCCATCCGATGAGCTCGTCGCCACGGTTGGCGTCGATCGAACCCAACTTGCCGGCCGCGGCGGCGACAGTGAGTTCGTGCTTCATCGTGTGACCGGCAAGCGTGGCGTGGTTGGTTTCAATATTGAGTCCGAACTCGCCCAGAAGGCCGTATTCGCGCAGGAAATTCAGGCAGGCTGCGGAGTCCGAGTCGTATTGGTGCGTCGAGGGTTCGCGGGGCTTGGGTTCAATCCAGAAATCACCCGTAAAACCGATTTCTTTTTTCCAAGCGACCGCCATGTGCAGCAGCGCAGCAAGTTGATCCAACTCGTGCTTCATGTCGGTATTCCAAAGCGTCGAATACCCTTCGCGACCACCCCAGAAGACGTAACCGCCGCCACCGAGTTCCTTGGTCACCGAGATGGCTTTTTTAATCTGTGCCGCTGCGTGAGCGAAAACCGGCAGGCTCGGCGAGGTGCCTGCGCCTTGCGCGAAACGCGGATGGGCAAAGAGGCAGGCCGTGCCCCAGAGGAGCTTTTTGCCAGTCCGCTTTTGTTCTTCCGCGAGAGTCTGCGCTACCGCATCAAATGCTGCATTCGATTCCGCGAGCGTATCGAGTTCAGGCGCCACATCGCGGTCGTGGAAGCAGTAGAAATCAATGTCGATTTTTTCGAGAAATTCAAAAAAGACACGCGCACGCTTTTGGGCGTTGGCGACGGAGTTCGATCCATCGTCCCATGGCGTAATCGCCGTGCCGCCGCCAAACGGATCGGCAAGCGGGTTGCGCATGACGTGCCAATAGGCGCCCGCAAAACGCAAATGATCGCGCATGGTTTTGCCATCAACAACCTCGTCTGGGTTGTAATGTTTGAAAGCGAAAGGATTTTTTGATTTCGGGCCTTCGTAAACAATTTTGGGGATTTCAGGGAAGTAGCTCATGAGTTCAGAAATTCCTTCATACCTCAAACATGTGAGATGCCAAGCCGAACATTGCCGCAGCGACTAGCTCGCGGTATCCGCCGATGCTTATTCCAATGTCTCTTTGATGTTGGACTTTGCATCGCGCAAGAAGGGGGCATGGCCGTCTCGACCTTGTGGAGACTGATCAATTTGCTCGCGTTCATCGAACCCAAACAGCAGCCTCATCCAGTTACCCCAATAAATCACCATGCACTGGCTTTTTGACCTGCTGATTGACTTGCTCATTCCGGGGCACAAACGTCGCGATGATCGGTCACTTGTCGGAAAATCTCGAATCGACCACCAGGCTGCTTGGATTGCGCGGGGATTGTTCATTTTACTAATTATTGCTGGAGTCGCATATGTGCTCTGGAATCGATAATTGAAACAAGCTCCGATGGCCTACGAGGAGGCGATGGCGGCTTCGACGAGAGCGGTGATTGGGTCTTGGAAGCGGTGTTTCTGGTTCTTTAAAAACAATTCCGGTTGATTCGCAAAGCATCCTGGGGTCTTGTTTGCGTCTGCATGAATTTCCGATTTTTCTTCCATCGATATTACCTGCCGTTGGCGGCGATGTTTCTAATCAACCTCGCGCCACTTCAGGCTGAAAAGGCGCTCGAGCGCATCGCCTTTGGATCCTGCAACCGCCAGTTCCTCCCCCAACCGCTCTGGACACCGATCTCCGCGTTTCAACCCCAGCTTTGGATTTGGCTGGGAGACAATATCTATGGCGACACGGATGACATGAAGGTGCTTGCCGAAAAATGGGCCCTCCAAAAGGACCACCCCGGCTACAAGGAACTCCGCGCGACCTGCCCGATCATCGGCATTTGGGATGACCATGATTACGGCCGAAACGATGCAGGGTTCGAATATCCCATGAAGCGCGAATCGCAAAAGTTGCTTCTGGATTTCTTGGATGAACCCTCCAACAGCCCGCGCAGAAGCCGCTCGGGGATTTATGATGTTCGCCGTTTTGGCCCACCAGAGCGCGAGGTTTGTGTGATCCTGCTGGATACGCGCAGCTTCCGCGCCGCCCGTCGCAGCGGTGGCGACATCCTCGGCGAGGCGCAATGGCTCTGGCTCGCGGAAACACTGCGCAACAGCAAATCGCAGATCCATCTCATTTGTTCCAGCAGCCAAGTGCTACCCACCGAACACAAATACGAAAAATGGGCCGACTATCCCGACTCCCGTAAGCGCCTGTTTGAGCTGATCAAATCCACAAAAAAACCAGGCGTCTTTTTCCTAAGCGGAGACCGTCATGTGGGAGAAATCAGCCGCATCGATTTGGGGTCCCCCATTGCGCCAGTCTATGAAATCACCTCCAGCGGACTCACCCACTTTCGAGACTCGCTTTTTGGCGAACCCAACCAACTGCGTGTCGGCTCCCAATTTGCTGGCTTGAATTTTGGAACGGCTGAAATCGATTGGCAAAATCAGAAAGTCATTTTCAGCATCCGCAATGCGAAGGGGGAATCCGAACAACACATCGAAGCTCCATTTCAACCAATTCCTTAAACGGCAGTGAAAAGCCTTCCCTGAAATTACTTTCGAGATAAATTTCTCCCGTCATGGCCGTGAAATCCCAAAAAATTCCTTACGTTTCCCTTCTCACGCTTTTGCTCCTCTGCACGACGTGGTTTCTGCTTTCCCAAGTCTCCCTCGTTCGAATTCCTAAGTTTGAAAAGTTTCTCGGCCCGGATGGTGCGCTGGCTTTTTTGGAGGATCGCTCGATTGACACTCGCATTGAAGCCCGCGGCCCACTTCCGGCTCCCGCTAAAATTTTCTATGTCGATGTGGACACTCGGGCCATTTCGAAGCTCGGAAATTTCCCGTGGAACCGCGAGATTTTCGCCTTGGCGATCAATGCGCTTTTCGAACACGGCAAGATCAAGGCCGCGGGCATGGACTTTGTTTTTTCCAATGCCGGAATCCCTGGCATGGGGCGCGAAGAGGCCGAGAAGGGCACCATCAAACTCGGCAAATCCATTCATAAAAATAAAAATGTCGTTCTGGCCTCCACCTATGGAACAGAGAACCGCCCGATGGGTGAGGAAACCTCGTTTCCTTTTGTGTTTGAAAAGAATTACGGCAAGCGCCCCGTCGGTCCGCCAGAACTGCCCGCTTATCCCGTTGTTGGGCCAAGTTGGGGACACATCGGCCTCATCGACACCGTTGGCAATGATGTCCGCTACCTGCCATTTTTTGCGAAAACCGACCAACACTCCTACTATCCGGTTTCGTTGAATCTCGCGCTGATCTTTTGGGGACTTGATACCTCGGCGATTGAAATCGGAAAAAATCACCTGACCGTTCGCGCTCCCGATGGCTCTTTAAAAGCGAAGATTCCTCTGTTGATGGGACAACTCGCCGAACCCAACTGGTTCACCGCCTGGGAAGGCCCTGGCACACACCATGTCAGCATTTATGATGTCTTAGCCTGCGCTCAAATGCTCGAAGACGGAACGGATGAGCAAAAAAAAGATGCGGCGGAATTTTTTACAAATTTTCACAATGCAATCGTTCTGATCGGACCAGTCGATCCGCTTCTCAAGGATCTCAGTCCTATGCCGCTGAGCGGCGTGAACCCCGTCCCCCGCGTGTCGGTCCATGGCAACATGCTCCAAACAATTCTTTCAGGGCGCTTCATGCAACGCCCTCCAGCTTGGTTGAATGGCCTTTTCATATTCGGTTTGGGATTCGCCGCCGCATCCTTTTCCCTTGTTCCTGCGCGATACTCCCGCGTGACTAAACTGAGCGCGCTCCTCTGCGTGGGGCTATATACCGGAGGCGCATTCTGGCTGTTCAATCGCTACAACATCATTCTGCCTTTAGTGGCCCCACTGGGAGCGGTTGTTTCCTGCACGTTCGCTGGCGCGCTGCTCCAACTC
>JBEIMO010000104.1:0-6744 GCA_040378625.1 Verrucomicrobiia bacterium
GGCGACGGCATCGATCCAAGAGGACTCACGCGCAAGAAATTCGACTCGAGAGCCAGCCCCGCTTGCGAGAAGCTTCGAGTAGGCTTCGAGGATCTTTTTGCTGTTTGCCTCGAGAAGTCTGGCCTGCTGAAGTTGACTGCTAATACGCTCGTAGTTTTCGATACGGTCTTTCTGCTCCTCGGTGAAAAGATTTTTCTGGTCAATATTCAGATTAGCTCCATCTGCAGAGGAACTAATAATCGCCCGCAAAAGATTGTCTTCAGCAACCAGAGAGGCGTGGTTTTTTGCTAAATCAATAATATCGGCAGGCAACGAAACCGGAGCGATGGGTGTGGCACCACGCTGAAAGAGTTGATCGTAGAAAGCCTGCTCGGAGTTCATTGATGTCAACTGATCCTGCAATGAACGGACTTGGGCATTCGCGACTTTGGGATCTAGGCGAACGAGCAAATCTCCCTTTTTCACCCCCTCGCCCTCCTTGACCATGATCTCGGAGATGACTCCCGAAACGGGCGTCTGCACTTCCTGCACGGATCCTCGTGGTTGCAACTTGCCAAGGGCGTGAACAACTTCATCCATCTCGGCAAAGCAGGCCCAGATAATGACGGCGACCGTTACGCCAATGATAGTCCAGAGCATACCGCGCGACCATGCGTAGGACTGGCGCAGGACCATGGAATTGGCATCTGGGCGGAATGCCATTTTGAAGGATCTTTGAAGACGGCTGAAAAACGGCGCGGTGATTTGACCGGGGGCGGTTTGATCGAAACTGGCTTTGGCGGTGACGAGGCCGTCCGATATGCGGGTGAGAAGTTTTGGCCGTTTCATTTGTCGTCGTCCTTGCCCATGTAAAGTGTGTGGTAAATTCCCTTGAGAGCCATGAGTTCATGGTGCGTTCCGTTTTCAACCAGAATGCCTCGGTCAAGAACGAGAATGCGGTCTGCGTGTTCCACAGAACGAACGCGGTGAGTGACAAAGAAAACCGTGCGGCCTTGAAATTCTTTGGCCAGGTTTTTGCAAACGAGATGTTCGGATGGGAAATCCAGCGCACTTGTCGCCTCATCGAGGATGAGCAGGCGTGGGCGCTGCAGCACCGTGCGGGCGATAGCGATACGCTGGCGCTGACCGCCCGAGAGGGCGCGCCCCTGCTCCCCGACGCACGTGTTGTAGCCCTCAGGGAGACCCATAATGAAATCATGCGCACCGGCGACCCGCGCCGCGCGCATCACATCCTCCGGCGTCGCATCGGGGTCTGAAACGGCGATATTGGCAAAGACCGAGGCATTAAAAAGAAGGCTATCCTGAAGCACCGTTCCGACCTGACGCCGCAGCGAGTAAAGTTCGACTTTGGCGACTTCGTAGTCATCGACAAGAATTCTTCCCGAATCAGGCGTGTAAAGGCGTGGGAGGAGTTTGAGGACAGTGGATTTTCCAGAACCGCTCTTACCTACCACCCCGACAAACGAACCAGCGGGAATCTCGAAGGAGACATTGCGTAATTGAGGCTGCTGGCCTGGAACATAGGTAAAGGTGATAGAATCGAACTCCACCTTGCCCTTGATTTGAGGCATCGGAATATTTGTTCCCTGCTCGATGGTTTGCTCGGCAGGACTGTTCAGCACATCACCGAGACGCTCAACAGAGAGCGCGACCTCTTGGAAGTTCTGCCAAGATTGGGAAAGCCGCATAAGTGGTGTCGTTACATTCCCCGCGATGATGCGGAAGGCGATCAACTGGCCCAGAGTGAGATCTCCTTTGATGACCAACACTGAACCATACCAGAGAACCGCCAAATCTCCGAAACGACTGATAATCGTTGTCGTCGAGTTCATGGCTGTGGCTGTAAGAACCGCATGGAAACCGGAACTGACAAAGCCCGCGTAGCGTTTCTGCCATTCCCAGCGAGAGTGTTGCTCGATGTTGCCAGCTTTTACGGTCTGGACGCCGGTGATCGTTTCGATGAGGTGAGCTTGTGTGCGGGCGCCTTCCTCGGAGCGACGCAAAATTTGCCGGCGCAAAATCGGCGCTCCGAAAAGCGTAATACCGGCAAGAAATGGCACCACAAGCAGGGCAACCAACGACAGCGAGATGCTGTAGAAAAACATGATGCCCATATAAATCACTGAGAAAATTGCATCTAACCCGACAGTCAGAGCAGTTCCAGTAAGGAACTGGCGGATGTTTTCAAGTTCGTGAAGGCGCGATGATACCTCACCGACTGGGCGGCGTTGAAAATAGCCCAATCGCAGCTTGTAAAGGTGATCCATGATCCTCGACCCAAGCGCCAGATCGATGCGGTTCGTCGTGTCGATGAAAAGATACGTTCGCAATGCCGTTAGGGCAGTATTTGCAAGCGTAATAATGATGAACAAAACACCCAGCACATTGAGTGCGGAGAGCGAATTTTGAACCAGAACCTTGTCGATGATGACTTGCGTCAGCATTGGATTGGCCAAACCAAAAAGCTGAATAAAAAGAGACGCAACAAAGACTTCAATTAGCGCCCGCTTGTGCTTGCGGATCGCTGGCAGAAACCATTTGAAGCCGAATTTTTCCTTCTCCTCCTCAGGTAGTGGCCGGGTGATAAGCACATCCGCCTCTCCCTCGTATTTCGCGAGAAATTCCGAGAGAGGGATGCGCTGAAGGCCTTTGCGAGGGTCCACATAGGCCACGGTCCGCGTGTTGATTTCAAAGAGGACGCAGATCACCCCATCCGCCGAAAGCAGAGCAGGAGTTTCTACTCGCGTCAGATTGTTGGAAGGCAGGCGCACCAACTGCGCGGCGAATCCAGCCAGCGTCGCTACAGTGCCGCAAGTATTGAGGCTCGGCTTGCGTCCATCCGGCAATTCATTTTGAAGAACCCTGCGAACGGCATCTTTGGGGAATTTTCTTTTATGAAAATTTGCCAGCATTTCGAAGCAGGCAGTCACCTCCTCAACTGCTCCACTTTGTGTAGTGACAACAGGATAATCCACCATTGGATCCAGCAGAGTCTCTGCAGATGGAAGAGCGAGCGGGGCAGGGTCGGTGGGATCAGGAATTGCACTGATTTTGCTCTCGGCCAGAAAACCAGCAGGCAGGCCGATGCGACGAATGCTACCGTCCTCGGGCGTCCAACGAAGACCGCGTGATGGCCCTGATGCGATCCACCAGAGGTAATCGTTGTCAGATTCGCTTGAGCCATCACCATTCAAAAGTTTCGCCTCGGGAAGTTGGCTGCGAACGATGGCGGCAGCTTTTTCGCTGTCTAACGCATGACGGGCTAAATCGGCGGAGAGGATATTATAAAGCTCGGGAGCAGTGACCTGATGTTCCAACGCACGGCGAAGATCAGGGAGAGCGCCAAGAAACTCCAAGAAGCGAGGAACCTCAATCATCAGCAAAATGGCATTCTCCGAAACAGTCGCCGCCTCGACAGGCACACCGGCGAGAAGCGAAGCCAAACCGGCGATACCGCCCACGCGCAGAGTCTGAATCAGCTCCGGATGCGAATTTTCAGGACCCACGCCAAGAACACGAATGCGGCCTTCCAAAACAATATAGACGGCTTCGGGCATTTTGTTCGGCTGAATAACCACTCGGCCGATGTCAGCCCGCACAAGCTTTCCTGATGCGGCAAGACGAGCCAATAGTTCAACAGGCACTCCTTGGAGAGGCCCGGAAGAAGAGGAAATTTTAGCGGCGACTGCGCCGGCTGTGGATTCAAGCTGTTGGTCGGCCATGGCAACGTTCTTCTAACCAGATGTGAACCAATTCCTCGACCATTTGCGCCTTCATGGCGTCGTCGAATTCCACAGGGAGATGGTGATCCACTCTGGCAACCAGATACCACTCCGCCACAGCAAATGGCCGCAGCACCTCGCCAACTGGCGCAGGCTTTAAAACTCCCGCCAGAGCGGGATGCATTGCTCCGAAGGCCACCGGGCCCACAATGCCTGCCGTGTAAACTTCATTCCCACTGGCATAATTGGGAGCAAGATCGGCAAAAGTGGCCTCGCCTTCCTTGATGCGGAACCATAACTCACGGGCTAACCCTGCGTCCTTGACCCGTAACAATGAGTAGACGACGCGGTCCAACGCAGGCTTACGAGCTTCAAAACGCTCGGCAGCCTGTGGTTCAAAAAGTTTTTTCTTCCAAAGCGATATACGGCACTCACGTTCGATGGCTGATTTCAATCGTTCCGGTGGGCAACCGATATAATCCGGAGGAACAGGAAGCGATGTGGCTGGGTCGACTTTGAATTTTTTACAAAATTCCTGCCAAGCCGATTCCACATCCTCGGGTTCGGGAGTAAATCCAGAACTGGCCTCATCCAGAAGCCGCGCCCTCAAGAGAGCCTTCCAAAGCCTGTAAAATCCAAGTTCGGCTGCATCCATCGATGTTCCGTCCGTTCTATCCATGTCTTGCTTCAAAATAATTCAGTTGTTCACAGTATGCTTTGATCAGGATGTTTTCAATGCCTCACCCAGATAGCGGTTGTGAAGATGCTGAAGTTCAAAGAAACCGGCATTCGCTGCAGCGGGCTTATGAATGCGAAAAGTCTTCATGATACCCAGCGATGCTGCACTTTCCAGCGGCCCAGCGAAACTACAGTCTCCATCACCAAAAGTCGGTGACTCAACCCATCGGGCCATTTGAGCGGCATTAAGGAAAAAACAACCAGAGTGAGGATTCGACCAACGCTCGAAAGAGATTTCGGATCCAAGAAAATCGGCATTCAACATGCGACGATCGTTCACATCCTGCCACCGCGCGGTGAAATCCGGACGCACAGGCCCATCAATGTAGAGTTTGTGCAAGGCTTCTTTGGCCGAGATTTCATAGCGATGAGGAAGAAGAACCACCTCATCGCCGAATGTGCGAGTGAACCACTCCAACTTCTGAAGAAAATAGGAATCCTGAATCAGCAAATCATCCTCCAGATAGCAGTATAAATCGTATTTTCCCAAATGGGCTTTTAGCACCTGCTGACACGCAAAACCGATCATCATCGGATCGGACTTCACCGGTTGATGATGAAACATTCCACGCGGCACCGAGAGGCTATTGATCAAATGTGAGTCACCGACTGTGCAAACAGCGATATCCAGCGCATCTGCCGCCTGTCTGTTCACTTTCAAAAGCCGACCATTGCCCCGACCCGGCACATGCTCGTGGAGGCAATACAGAAAAGCCTGACGCGGCCCGAGACTCTCATGCAGCCCCGCAATGCTGCGCGACAGCGCATCAACCCGGCGCGAACTCTCTGAGCCAGTGGAACCATAAGCCCCCCCACCCTTCGGGTTATGAAAATGAGGAATGGTGACGAGGACTCTCATATCATTTTATCCAAGTTGAGCAGCTAATGTAGCCTCCCACTCTAACAAAAATCTTATCTCTGATTCTCAAAACTCTGTGCGCTCTGTGGTCAATTCTACTTGCGGGCATTCATCAGGCCGGACAGCCAAGCGAGTTTTTGGCGAATGCAGGATGTCATGTCGTATTTAGCGACCACGGTCTGGCGGGCTTTTTCCCGCATTTGATCATACTCGCGCGGCTTAGCCAGCACACGGTCGAGCGCAGCTGCAAGTTCGTCCGGCTTGAAGAAGTCCACCAGAACGCCATTGATGCCATCCGCAATAACTTCTTGGACTGGCGCGGTGTTCGACCCCACGACCAGCGCGCCGCAGGACATTGCCTCCAGCATCGACCAGGAAAGCACAAAGGGCCGAGTCAGGTAGATGTGCGCCTTGGTGCATTGCAGGAGTTTCACATACTCCCCGTAGGGCAGCGACCCCACAAAGTGCGTGCGCGCCGGATCGAGCGGGAATTTTTCCATGTAGAGGTCTTTCCACGTCTTCCCGTTCGGCGCCTGCTTTCCGTAAGCGACGCGGTTATCACCTGCGATGACCACATGGGCATTTGGCCTGGCTTTCTGAAGCAGGTGCGCCGCCTCGATGAACTGCGGAAAACCTCGATAAGGCTCCATGCCGCGGGTAGCATAGGTTACAATTTCATCCACCCCAGAGAGATCGAGCTTGCCATTCGCGAGCACCAATTTTCCACCCGGATTCGGCTTGAAGAAATTCGTATCAATGCCCTCGTGCCCAATCACGAGATTCGAGCGCAAATGCACCGGGAATTGCTCATACTGGAAACGCGTCGCGCAGACTCCGCCATCACAAGCCGCCAAATCTGCCAGCAGCGTGGCATTCTTCGTGCGAATCCGAGCCTCGTCATCCGCATTGATCGGATCCGCCGGATCAAAATCGCAATCCGTCCCATGTGCATGATAGAACCATTCAAAATTCAGCCCCATCGGTGTGCGGGGAAAAGCATCTTTTAAAAACAAGGTCGGCCCCCAGCCTGCGTGACCAAAAATCAAATCCGGCACAAACCCTTTATTCCGCGCTTCAATACAGGCCATATACGCCGCCTGCCCGTGCAATATCGCCTGTTCATACCCTCTCAGATAGTGATGCGTCTGCGGCGCGGGCTCTCGCTTGGGATTGTAGATGAGCTTTTTAACACCAGGAATATCGCCGTTGGAAGTATTCGTAAGAAAAACCACCTCGTTTTGCGGATTGGCGGCTAGAACCTGAGCAACAGATCGAAGCTGGGAGGGAAAATTTGGATGAGTGAGAAGAAATCGCATTTCAGGTTAAAAAAAGAAGAAGCTAAATTGTTATAAAATTAAGACAGTTATACATTAAAATTATTGTAGAAATGCTACGAAATAGCTTGTTTCGTTGCCAGCATCAAAA
>JBEIMO010000105.1:0-6611 GCA_040378625.1 Verrucomicrobiia bacterium
CGATCCTCGAAGCCTTCCAAATCGCTGAATCCTTCACCGGAAAAAAACAAGCCTTCACCTATGTGGACCAAAACCGCATCGGCGACCACATCTGCTACTACAGCGACCTGCGGAAAATGAAATCCCACTATCCCGCGTGGGACATCACCATCAGCCTCACCGAAACCATCCGCCAAATCGTCGAAGCCTGGAAAACACGCGGATAAAATCCTCCCCATGCGGCAATACCGCCCGGATGTGGAAAAGCAAAAGCGCCTTTATTCCTTAATGAAGTCGTATCGTTCAATAATTCCAGCTTGAATATCCGTGTTTCCGTGTAATCGTGTAATAATATGAATGTCACGATCAGTCTTGATGACGAGCTCTGCCGCTTGGCAAGGCATCGGGCGGTGGATGCAAAAACCTCCCTTTCAGGTTGGTTGGCGCAATTAGTCAAAAAAGAGGTAATCAAAAGCGAACCTCGCCGCGAAGCAAACTTGCTCGATGTTTTAGGAGATGCCGAAGCGGGGAAGGTTGACTTGGAAATTCCACAATTCAAAGAGAGTCCAAACCCAGCTAATCTGAATGCCTGAATTCCTACTCGATACAAATGTGGTGTCCGAGTTGAGACGTGGCAAGAAATGTGATCCTTCCGTGGCAGCGTGGCAAAAAAGTCAACTTGTCGAATCCTGCTACCTGAGCGTGATATCCTTGATGGAAATTCGACTCGGCATCGAGCTTGCAAAACACCGTGACGCTGTAGGAGCAAAGGCACTCGCAAGATGGTATGAAGGGCAGGTGAAAAACGTGTTCGCAGGGAGAATTCTCGGTGTTGATGAGTTCGTTGCCGAAGAATGTGCCGCCTTGCATGCAAAACGCACCCGTCCCTTTCGCGATGCCCTCATTCTTGCAACGGCGAAGGTGCATCGATTGACCGTTGTGACGCGCAATGAGGGCGATTTTATCGATGCAGGAACGCCAGTGATCAATCCTTGGAATTTTCTAAAACCTGCTCTCTGAAGAAATTTTAATCGTCAGTTTTTTGGAAGGGATAAATTGCTCCCAGTTTCCAGCAAAGTTGCGCCTTTGATCAGGCGGCAGAACTCTTTTTTGGTGACTTTATGATGTGGTCCCCTTCCGCTGGTGGGATCGAGGAGCGTTTTGTATTGAACCTCCAGCCGGTCGAGTTGAACGATTCGAAAGTATTCGCCTTCCTTATGCCAAATTTGGTTTTGCTGAAGCTTCATAGCATTTGAATTTTTGACGAATGGCAACTATCTACGAAAGGGATTCGGAATTTTGATTTCACACCGATTGACGGTGAAATACAGCGGTGTGGCCGACCTGCTGGATGAGGGCAGCTCCTGTGGTGGCGGCGAGTTCTTTGGAAAGAGTTTTGCGTTCGTCTTTGAATCCCTCGAAGCGAATTTTTACGAGTTGATGACGGTTGAGTAGGTTTTCCAACTCGGAGAGAAATTCGGGCGAGGCACCGGATTTACCCAGTTTGAGTGTTGGCTTGAGGAGTTGGGCACGACTTTTGAGTTCGCGTAAAGAAAGAGGCTTTGTCATTGATTATTTCGTTGAGTCAAACACGAGATTTAAAACTCAAGCGCTTGATTCTGTGAATTCCGGCTGAAAAGACAAGCTTGGTGCAGATTTCCCGCTGGCAAAGCGAGCGCGGTGGGGATACTTTTCCCTTATGGCAAGGAATGTATTGGGAGGCGAATTGGAGCCGTGCTGCTTTGAACCCGTCACGGGCTTTTACCGCGATGGATTTTGTCACACCGGACAAGGGGATTTTGGGGTTCACACCGTTTGCGCCGTGATGACCGAGGAGTTTTTAAAATTTTCCTTCAATGCCGGCAACGATCTCACAACGCCACGGCCGGAGTATGAATTTCCGGGACTCAAGCCCGGTGACAAATGGTGTCTCTGCGCCAGCCGCTGGAAGGAAGCCTATGATGCTGGAATGGCTCCGAAGGTTAAACTCGAAGCGACCCATGCTTCGACGTTGGAATTTGCGCTACTGGAAGAACTAAAATCCTGCGCGGCGGAGTGATTGTTCAGCGCCCGAAGCTGCGCGCGTTATTGCGATCGACCAGAAACAGGTTTTCGCCACGTTGTTTGAGGACAAAAGTATTGTTGTCCCCATAGCGCGTCCAAGGCCCCTGAGGAACCTCCCGGGCATCGACAAATTTCCAATCGCAAACATCCTTTCCGCCCATACCAAGGTAATCGCGAACGGCGGGCGAAACATCCAATCCCGCGCCTTGGTTGAGATTTGGGCGTGGACGCTCATTGCCGAAAACGTATTGCCAGTGGTCGGTTCGGAAGGGTCCACAATCCTCCCACTGCGCGTAAGCGATACGGTTTCCATGCCGAATTGCGACCCAGCGACCTTTGCAAACTGACTTGCCGACTTTTTCAAATGCCTCACGGAACCATGGGATGACGGTGCGGGATTCCGGCTTGGTTTCGCCCTTGGTAACATCATTGAATGGCAAGGCGACATAGAATGGATTCTGCCTGGGAATGAAATTTTTAGGAATAAATCCACGTCTGGCTTCAGGATCGGGATTATCGTATCCACCGTAGCTTTGGTGCCATTCGGGATCCCAAGAACTTTTATGATTTGGAACCGGATTATTGCGAGTGGGGCGCTCCCCAACCCAGAAAACCGTTGTGACAATATTCCTCTTCCATGGATAGCGACTGAAGGATTGAACCGCCGGGGTCGAGACAACCGGGGGATCGACTTTTAAAATCGCCCGATCCCGCAAAGACATGGCGAGTTTTTCAAAATCCGACGAAGCTGCTGCCGATACAGGTAATTGAATCAGAGCAAATACGGATAGTGTATATAGGATACGGGTTATCGCCATGAGGTGGAGATAAAGAAAATGCCCCACACTTCCATTCAGCGCAAATGAAAAGTGCCGAATTAGGGATTTTTTGAGAGGGTGACAAGATTGGGAGGATTTACAGGAAGGGATGTGGCTCAAAAAGAAAGCCGACCCTTGGGAGTCGGCTTCCTGATTGGATGTGAGTTAGTTGCTTAGAATGCGAAGCGAAGGCCGGAGCGGACTTGGCAAGCATTTTTAGGATCTTCGGAGGAATAGACGTAACGGGCATCGGAGAAGATACCGACGTTATCCGTGACGCGGTATTCGAGACCGCCGCCCACATTGCCGAAGCCATGGCCAGAATGTCTGTCCCCATAAGCTGCACCTCCGCCGGCAAGAATATAAGGAGCCAGATTTATCGAACAGATCGGGTAGCGCAGGAAGAGGTTTCCAGATGTGGCCCATTCCCCAGCGTTCGAGTCATTGTCCTTGGCACGGCCAATGATGTCTTGCTCAATACCAATACCTATATATTTTGTGAAGAAGTAGTTGATACCAACTCCTCCGCCCCAACCGGGACGAGCACTTTTGGCAAAAATGCCTGCGCCGAAAGCGTCAAATTGGAATTCCTGATCTCGGAATTTGCATTCCTCAGGAGTAACAATGGTTTTGAAGGATTTTCCTGAAGTGCCGGCAAAGGCACATGTCGCCGTAACGGCAACGGTTAGTAGTGTGACTGTCAGTTTTTTCATAGTGTATGTTGATTTTGAAGTATCCGCACCGGCGAATATTTCAGACCTCAACCTCAGAAAAGAACCGACAGGGGTCAAATGTTTTCACCCAATTATGGGATAGGGTAATAACCCTATAGTCCAAGAGATAAAACTTTGGCAGCACCCAAGGAAAGGCACCAAAGCTCAACCCGCATTGCGAACTTTGTCTTTTTCCCGTTCGCGTTTTTCTTCGAGGCGGGCGATTTACGAGACGAGTTGACGCTGGATTTCGTCCCGTTCTTGGGGGGAGGCTTTAGCGATTTGATCTTCGAGGAAGATTTTTTTCTCAGCAATTCGAGCATTCACCTCGCTGTCGACCTCGGCGAGTTTCGCTTTTTGTTCATCGGTGAGCGAGACAGCGGGAGTCGATTTCTCCAGGCGGCCCATGGCCAGTTCGTATGCAGATTTCATATTCGGGAATTTAGCAAAAAATCCGGGCGAAATGAGAGAAAAATTGCGGGCACCGGCGGCGGGGTGTTAACTGACCATTACGCATGTCGCACTTACGTCTTTTGAGCACGGATTTTGATGGAACGCTGATCGAGCACTTTTCAGACGGGAGATGCACTCCCGATTTCGCGGAAGTTCTTCTCCAGCACAAACGCCTTGGGGGATACTGGGCCGTCAACACGGGAAGAAGCCTCTGGCACGCCATCGAAGGAGTTGAAAAATTTGCCGCTCCAGTGAAACCAGATTTCCTGCTGACCAACGAACGGGAGATTTTTCATCGTGATCCCAAGGGCGGTTGGCTGCCAGACGTGAAATGGAATTCGGAATGTGAGCGGCGCCATGACGAACTCTATCAACAAGCCGAATCGCTTTTCCGTCGTCTTGCCAAGCATGCCGATGCAACACCCGGTGTCGATCTGGCCGAAGAAAATGGAAAGCTCACGGGCGTTATCACCTCTGATGAGGAGACAATGGAAACATTCGTAAAGTTTCTCGACCGAGAGAGTGCCGACGTGCCGGATTTTTCGCATCAGAGAAACACCATTTTTCTCCGCTTTGCGCATCGGGCCTATCACAAAGGATCAACCCTCGGAGAGCTTTGCCGATTGCTCGAGATCCAACACGACGAAGTCCTCGCGGCTGGCGACCATTTCAACGACCTGCAAATGCTCGACGGACGTTTTGCAGCCTATCCGTGCTGTCCATCCAACGCGATCCCGGAAGTCCAAAAAACCGTCCGCGCGGCAGGAGGTCACGTCGCCTCAAAACCCGCAGCGAACGGCGTGGCAGAGGCCTATCATTTCTTTCATACGAACCGCTGACATGAGTCCCGCACTGATCAAAAAACTCCGCAAAAAACTGGGGGCGACATCGGTGATCATGCCAGCCAGCGCGGAGTATGCGTCGGACAAATGGTTCGCGCGCGGCGCACCGGATGTCGTGGTTTTTCCAACATGCACGGAAGAGGTGTCCTTTGTCATGAAGGAAGCCTATCAAGCAGGTATTCCCGTGACCCCGCGCGGCGCAGGCTATGGATACGTGGGCGGTTGCACGCCCGTGCAGGGCGGCATTGTGCTTTGCCTCGACCGCATGAAGCGGATTCTGGAAATCAACGATCGGGACTTTGTGGCGGTTGTCGAACCCGGCGTCATCACAGGCGATTTACAAGCCGCCGCACGGGCCAAAAACCTCTTTTATCCGCCGGATCCCGCGAGCCTCAAGGATTGCAGCATTGGCGGAAACATTGCGACCAATGCCGGCGGTCCTCGCTGCCTTAAATACGGAGTCACCCGCCACTACATTCTCGGTCTCACTGTTGTCCTGCCCGATGGAACGATTGTTCCCTGCGGAGGACGAACCCACAAAAACAAAACCGGATTCGATCTCGTCGGGCTTTTTACGGGATCTGAAGGCCTGCTGGGCATTGTCACCCAAGCCACGCTGCGACTCCTTCCGCTACCACCCGCACGCGCTGCGCTCTCGGCGGGTTTCGTTTCCATCGAAGCCGCCGCGAAAGCGATTCAAGCGATATTCGCTGCAGGCTTCCTTCCGGCTGCTCTGGAGATTGCCGACACATTCACCCTCGATGCCGCGCGGGCCTACAATCCGAAAGCTAAATTTCCGCCTGGCAAAGCGCAGGTCATCATGGAAGTGGATGGACAACCCGCCAGCGTGCACAGCGAGGCGGCCTCCCTCGAAAAACTTCTCAAAAAATCCGGCGCGCTCGGCATTCAAAAAGCTACGACCGAAAAAGCCTGCGAGTCACTCTGGAGCCTGCGCCGTGTTTACTCGCAATCCCTCAAAGCCACTGGATTGAAAAAACTCAACGAGGACATCGTGGTTCCTCGCGGACGGCTTGTGGATTTAATGAAATTCGCTGCCCGCCTACAGAAGAAATCCGGCTTTCCCATCGCCTGTTTTGGCCATGCGGGGGATGGCAACATCCACGTCAACATCATGGTTGCGAATCCAGATGACCCTACCATTCAAAAAAAATCCCACGCTGCGCTGGATGAACTCTTTTCCCAAGTGCTGGAATGGAATGGAGCGATAACCGGCGAACACGGCATCGGCCTCGCAAAAAAACCTTGGTGGAATCAGGCCGTCTCAGAGGAAACACGACATTTGCACCGTTTGATCAAAGAAGCCCTCGATCCGAAGCGGTTATTGAATCCCGGGAAGTTTGTTTAAGGACAGGATTACCATGATTTACAGGAATTGATTGGGGGTCTGAGGCGAAGCACAAAACGGAGATTCATTTTAGTTATAAAGATTTTCTCCTCTGAGCCCTCTTTGACCTCTGTGACCTCTGTGGTTAATTCTTCTGAATTCGAGTTAATTCTGTCGAAAACCTATTTGGTGAGTTGAACCACCGACTGCACCACTCGTTCCATTGGAATTTCCTCCATGCAGCGGAAATCGATTGGGCACTCACGGAGGAAGCAGGGACTGCATTCGACTTTTTGGTGAATCACAACACTGCGAGCGCCTCGAGGACCGGTCGCCGCAGGTTCAGTGGATCCAAAAATGGAAACAAGCGGCGTTCCCAGAAAATCAGCCAAGTGCA
>JBEIMO010000106.1:0-6570 GCA_040378625.1 Verrucomicrobiia bacterium
AGATCTTCGGAAACGCACGGATGAGCTCACACTGCGCGTCGAGGCGCTTGCCGGTGGCAAATCTCTCAAGACATTGATCTCACCTATTCGCAAGCAACGGGCCGAGGCCGATCTCTCGGGTCTTCCGCTTGGTGAAATCGCGGTGAAGCTCACGCTTATCGATCCCAAAAACAAACAGACGCTCTCGGAGAAAACAGTTCCGCTCACGGTGGCGCCTGCCGATCGTCCGGTGCCTGCCAATGCCTGCCTGATCGACGCGCAGGGCCGCGCCATCGTGAATGGAAAACCCTATCTTCCTGTCGGGCTCTACATCGACAATTTCTCCAAGGAGCAATTGGATCGCATCGGAGCGAGTCCCTTCAACTGCCTCATGCCTTACCATGTGATGGTCGGACGCATGAATAAAGGTCAGAAGCACTCGATTGAAACGATTCGCGAGTGCCTCGACTTCAGCCATGAAAAAGGCCTCAAGATCATTTTTGGAACTCAATGGGCGCATGAAGGAATTAGAAATGCGATGACGGATTGGATGGGAGCCAAGGGAGAGACTGCCGTGATCACCAAGGTGGTGGAGACCTTCAAAGATCATCCCTCCCTGCTCGCATGGTATCTGTGCGACGAGTTGCCTTTGAGCATGAAGGATCGCTTGGAAAAACGCCGAGCTCTTTTCAACCGCCTCGATCCCTTCCATCCGACTTATTCAGTGTTTTATCAGTTGGATGATCTTCCATTTTATGGAGGCGGTCAGGATGTGATCGGCGTCGATAGCTATCCGATCAAGTTTGCCGAAAATCTCCAAATGAAGGGTGTCGCGAAGCAAATGAATGCTGTGGACTTTACTGGCCTGCCCACTTGGGTGGTTCCGCAGGCCCACAACATGGGCATCTTCGAGGCCAAGGATGCCGAGGATTTCAAGCGCTTTCTCGATCCCACGGAGGACCATATGCTCAGCATGTCGATCTACATGGCCGCCCGTGGCGCCAAGGGCTTCATCTTCTATGCAGGCAACCTGCTGGCTGCAACGGACGAGGTCTTTTACTCGCCGAATCGCAATCGCATTAAGAACGCCCCTGCTCCGCAAACTGAAGTCGACTTCGCCCGCCGCTGGGCCGAGCTTTCCCGCGTAGGCGGCGTCCTTCGCGGATTGGAGCCATTCCTCCTCGCCGACAAGCCGGCTCCCGAGGTCAAATTGGAAGTCGAGAAAGGCGAGGTCGTAGCCCGCGAGTTCCGCGACGCGGAGGGCAATGTGCGCATCCTCATTGCCGGCGTCGGCCCAGGCGAAAGCCAAGCGGTCATCACCACCACCGCCCCCATGCCGCTCAAGTCTGCCAACGGAAAAACCGTATCCCTCGGCGACAACAAATACCGATTCACCGGCCAAGACATCTGCTCCGACATCCTCTCAGGCCGATAGAGCCCACCAAAGTCCTAAACTTCCCGCTAAGAGGTGAAGCCCCGAAGGCAAAAGAAAGGAGCACATTCGTCTGGAGCGTGAATCTTTTTGGAGGGTCAGATTCAATCCTGACCCAATTTCAAAAATTGCATCGGTAGTGCGGTTGCCTCTGGACGCGCCGAGCTCAGAGGCATGGCTGAACAAACCTTGCGGCGGGTCGGGGATTTCTCGGCTCTGCCTTAATGGGCGTTGTCGTGCGCGAGGAGGGAGCTGATGGCTCCGTTTTATTTCTTTGTCGTGGGGTGCAGGGAGTCGAGGACGTCCGTAAGGGTTGGGTCGGCGGTCAGTATCGCGCTGCGCATGGCTTGATGGTATTCTTCGGAGGCGGTTTTGCGTTCCTCAGGGGATTGGGCGGCTTTCATTTTGGCTTCGGCGGATTGCACGGCGGGAGCTTGTTTGGCGATCTTACGGGCGGCCTCGAGCTTATCTTTATCGGCTGTTGGCAGAGTTTGAATGGCCTCGTCTTTCGGGGGGCGTTTGGCGTTTTTGTCTTCCTTGTTTTCTTTCCCTTCTTTTGCCTCTTTGCGGCCTTTCCATTGATCGGCCATTTTTTGAACGCTATCGGCAAGTGCGGGATCGATTTTGACCATGGATTCACGGACGGCGGCAAGGAATGCCTTATTGGCATCTTCAGCCTTTGATTTCAAATCTTGGATGGCTGGATCTTTCATGGCCGATTCGCGGGCTGCGGTGAAGCGTTCGCGGAGTTCTTCGGGAATCGACTCCATCATTTGGCGCTGACGGTTTTTCCATCCCTCGGCATGACCGCCGGATTTGTCTTGGTTTGAGGGCGGGGTTTGAGCTAAGGCCGAGAGGGTGGCGCTGCAGAGGACGGAGAAGGCAAGGATGTGGTGTTTCATCATTTCAGGAGATAAAACCCGGCAGCTCGCGAAAAGTTGCGGAAAAATTATTTGTCGTTGATGGCGCTCTGGGGATTCTGAGCCATTCGAATAAAAAATGTGGCTCCGTGGCCCGGTGTGCTCTGAACTGAAATCGAGCCGCCATGCGCGAGAATGATATTTTTGACGATGGAAAGCCCGAGTCCTGTTCCTCCGGCGTCGCGCGCCCGATCTTTGCGGACTCGGTAGAAACGTTCAAAAATGTGAGCCTGATCTTCGAGCGGAATGCCCTGTCCGTTGTCGGCAAAGGAAGTGACCACCTGACCGTTTTCCAGCCAAGCGCTGATGCGAATCACGAGATTTTCGACATCGCCGTAGCGGAGGGCGTTGCTCAACAAGTTCCAGTAAACCTGCTCCATGCGACGGCTGTCCGCGTGCGCAAAAACAGCGTCATCCGCCCAATCAATTTCGATCTGTGCGCGGCGTTCGCTGATGTTGGGCTCGAGATTTTCGAGCACGTTGTTCACGAGGTCGCGCAAGTTGATGGGGGCAATTTCCAGAAGTTTGGCGCGGCTTTCCATTTGCGAAATACTCAAGAGGTCCTCGATCAAAAGTGTCAGTCTCTGGACATTTCGGTGAATGGCACGGAGGGAGCGGTCGGTCATCTCAGGCTCATCAATTGCGCCGTCGAGCAGTGTTTCGACATAGCCATTGATAATTGCCAGCGGGGTTTTGAATTCATGCGATACGTTGCCGATGAATTCCCGGCGCGTGGCCTCGAGCGAACGGATAGCGGTGACATCCTGAAAAACCATCAGCACGGCCTGCGGTTGCGAGATGTTTTCCGGCGAGAGGAAAGCCACGTGGATGTTAAAGTGTTTTTTTAGAGGAGTGCCGGCAGGCGATGCTTCTTCGAAAGTGATTTCGAGTTGTTGGGGCGCTCTACCCGCCAATGCTTCTTCCACGGCCTTCTGGAGTTCATGACGGCGGAAAAATTCCAGCACGGTGCGTCCCAAGGGAGAGAGGTTGGTGGGGAAAAATCCGAGCAGAGCGTCATTCACCAATGTGATTCGTTGGGCGCGGTTGGCGATTAGGATGCCCTCCACCATGCTGGAGAGGATTCCTCTGAGGCTTAAGACTTCATCCGCAGCCTCTCGGTCGAGTTTTTGAAGAAGCTCGGAAATTTTTTTAATGTGCGAAGTCGTCTCGATGTAGGCACCGGGCCTTTCGCGAACTGCAGAGAGCTGAAAATTACCCGTTGCCAATCGCTCCAGATCGCGGCGAATCTGACTCCATGGGCGCAAGAAGTGCATAAAGACAAATGCACTAGCGCCAATGAGCGCAGCAAGGAGCAGGAGGATTTCGAGTGTGATCAAGTCGTGGAGATTGCGTTGAAACGATATCCTTCTCCTCGGATCGTCTCAAGCCTTGGCGCATAAGGGCCAAGTTTTTCACGCAGGCGGCGCATGTGGGTGTCCACAGTTCGAGTATCCACGCCGGGCGCATAGCCCCACACGTCGCGGAGGAGGACGTCGCGGGACAGTGTGCGTCCGCGATTGTCGATCAAAGCAATGAGGAGTTTGAATTCGGTGGTGGTGAGATCGAGGCGGTCGCCGTCAACTTTTGCCTGGAGATTGGATTTATCCAGGACGATGCCGTCCAATTCCACCAGAGCCGAGGTGGTTGCCGTGCGGAGGCGGCGAAGAACGGCTTGCACACGCAGAACGAGCTCTCGGGGGCTGAATGGTTTGCCGATATAATCATCTGCGCCGGTTTCCAGGCCTTTAACGCGATCTTTTTCCTCGTCCTTCGCGGTGAGCATGACGACGGGTATGTGGGCGGTTTCCTTGTCCTGTTTGAGTGCCTTGCATACCTCGATGCCAGTCATTCCGGGTAGCATGAGATCCAGGACAACGACATCAGGTCGATTGGCGCGCACCGCTTTGAGTCCAGCATCTCCGGTATTGGCCACGAGCACCTTGAATCCGGCGCGTTTCAAATTATAGCGAACCAGGTCCACAACGTCCGTTTCATCCTCTACAACAAGCACAGTGTCTTCCATAGTCGCCCTCCTTAAACAAGGGAGCTCACAGGTGCAAGAGAACTAAATCGACAAAAACGTCAGGTCACCGCTTTGGTGATTCAGAAAAAACAAGAAAACTGAACCGCGGTGACCTGAGTCGTTGTCTCAACTGGTAGGTTTGACATCGCTCGGTTGCCGCCGTTCAAAAAAGTTTTAGAAAAAAATCAGGCGTCGATTTCGAGGCCGACCGGGCAGTGGTCGCTGCCGGTAATTTCGGGTTGGATAAATGCCCGTTTCAAGTGCGGGGCGAGTGACTTCGAGGTGCAGAAATAATCAATCCGCCACCCGATATTCCGTTCCCTTGCGCCATTCTGATAGCTCCACCAAGTGTAGTTCCCTCCGCCGGAATCGAAGTGACGGAAGGTGTCGATAAAACCAGCGGCCAATGTTTGATCAAACGCTTGGCGTTCCTCGATGGTGAACCCTGCATTGCGTGTGTTGTCATGCGGACGGGCGAGGTCGATCTCCTGATGCGCCACATTCAGATCGCCGCAGAAGATGACGGGTTTGGATTTTTCCAGAGCCAGAAGATGGTCGATAAATGCCGGCGTCCACTCGCGAACACGGTAGTCGAGGCGGGTGAGTTCGCGTTTGGAGTTCGGCGTATAAACATTCACCAAGTAGAAATTTTCAAATTCCGCAGAGATGACCCGGCCTTCGGTGTCATGCTCCGGACGGCCGATTCCGTTGGTCACGGAAATGGGTTTTTTGCGGGTGAGAATCGCCGTTCCTGAGTAGCCGGGTTTGAGTGCGGAATTCCAAAAAACTTCGTATCCCTCGAAGCGGTGTGGCACCTGTTCCGGGCGCGCCTTCGTTTCCTGGAGGCAGATGATGTCCGCCTGCACGTTGTCGATGTATTCGGGGAAACCTTTGCCTAAAACCGAGCGGATGCCATTTACATTCCAGGAAATAATCTTCATGCCGTAAGCCAATCGCACCCACTGCGGATCATCGAGCCAAATCTCGAAAATCAAGACTCAGTAAGGCGCCAGATTGCTGAACTTATCGCCAATCTCGGGGGAAATGGCTATTCAAGGCGGATGAACAAGCCAGGCGCCGAACCTTTGGAGATCGAACGAAAATTTCTCATCGTCAGTGATGGCTGGCGTTCATTGGTTGAGGGCGCTCCCAAGCGGCTTTCGCAGGGATATCTCTGCTCGGATTCCCGCAAGAGCGTGCGTGTGCGCATCGCTGGCGAGCGAGCGACTGTCACTGTAAAAGGCGCTCGCGAGGGCATAACCCGCTTGGAACTCCAATACGACATCCCCGTGCGCGATGCAGAACTCATGCTGGCCCTGTGCGAGCGTCCCCTGATCGATAAAACCCGCTACATCGTCCGCCATGACGGCATGAAGTGGGAGGTGGATATCTTCCACGCCGAAAATGAAGGCCTCATGGTCGCGGAAATCGAGTTGGAGCGCGAAGACCAGCCAGTCAACCTGCCGGATTGGGTCGGACAAGAAGTCTCCCACGAGGCCCGTTACTACAACTCCTGCCTCGTAAAAAATCCCTACTCGACTTGGAAGTGAGCGCGTTTCGACGCGGAATTTTAGACAGGATTAACAGGATGTGCAGGATTAACAGGAGGGGTGGCTAAAAACTCGGAGGGCCATCCTCCGGCTTAGCGCCGTCGACAATCGCTGGTGGCCTAACCCTCAAATGAAAATGCATAGACTGTCGTTTGGTCGTAGCGGTCTCCGGGGCGCAGGATGATGTCGCCGAGCGTGGGCGTGTGGACGGCGCCGGGGCAGCCTTGGCATTCGAGGCAGAGGCCGGCGTGTTTGATGTAGGGAGTGCCGGATTTTCCGACGAGTGTGCCATCGAGGATCGCGGCACTGTAGACTTGCACGGTGTCCTGCGTGGTGAGGGTGGTCATGGTCAGACCACTGGCCGGATGCCTTAAAACAGCGGTTCGCGCGAGTTCGCCTTTGTTGGAACGCTGGATGAAATGGTTGTCGCCATGGTTGTTTAAAAGCACGGGAATCGCGTCGCCCAGGCGGCGGGGTTGGTTGAAATCATTCACCCCTTGAGTCACTGGCGCGCGGTGGCCGAGTAGCGTCATGGATGCGTCGGTGGCGGCGATTTCATCCGAGAAAACCTGTAGCACATGATCGAAAATGTCGCCGTGGCCTTCGCCCGCGAGGTTGAAATACGAGTGGTTCGTGAGGCTCAGCGGCGTGGCTTGATCGGTCTCG
>JBEIMO010000107.1:0-6515 GCA_040378625.1 Verrucomicrobiia bacterium
GCCTGGCCTTGGGTTGTTGTTTTGTGAAAGTGGGTTCAAAGGGAATGTTTTCTTTGATGCGTTTGCCCGAGCAAATCTCTTGTATTGGTCACACGCGCATTCAAGGAGTCGAATATCCAAATATGAAGGCTCCCAATCCGAGCTTGTCGGAGTAGGAGTCTTTGCATTTGGAGGAATAAAAACATATGCTTCGGGGGGGGGCAGATATTGGAATTTGAAAGATTCTAGAAAGAAAACTTAAGCTTGATTGGGGCGGAGTATGATCCTCCGCCCCAATTTAGTTCCCTAATTCTTAGTTAACCAGCAAGCGGAGAATCGACTGGGTCGATTGATTGGCTTGGGCGAGCATCGCTGTTCCAGCCTGCTGCAGGATGTTGAAGCGGGCGAGCTTCGTGCTTTCATCCGCTACATCCACATCGAGAATTCGGCTATTTGCGGCCTCGAGGTTGGTTTTGTTCACTGCGAGCATGTCAGCAGCAAAAGTCAAGCGGGACTGCTCGGCTCCATTGTTGGCACGGATAGTAGCAAGGTTTTGGATCGCTGCCGTAATCGCTGTGACTGCGTTTTGAGCTCCCGTATTTGAATCAATGTGCATAGCAAGAGTTGACGTATCATCACAGACATCGAACCAAACTTGCTTCAGATCCGCTTGCGTGATACCAATAGTCTGAGATCCATCATGCGAGGCCACAACTTCTTTAGTCGCAGCCACGTCGATGTCTTGACCATCCGACGTTCCGTTAGTCCCCTCATCGAACAAGCTGATGCCATTGAACTTTTCTTCGAGCATCAATTCGAGCTGGCCTTTTAATTGAGTCAGTTCAGTGTTGTAGAGGCTGAGGTCATTAGTAGATTTTGTGACATCCGTTGCCAAGGAAGCCAGTTCGGACATGCGGTTAAGGATTTTATCCGCTGTCTTGATGACTCCGTCCTGGGTTTGCAGGAAGGCGATCGAATTGTTGACGTTGGCCAGAGTTGCATCGGTGCGTCGAATAGAAGCACTGAGCTTCATCGACACGGCGAGACCGCCTGCGTCGTCAAACGAGGAGTTGATACGTGAACCGCTTGAGAGCCTGTTGAGGCTGCGCTGAAGGTTGACGTTGGTGTTGCTGAGGTTGTAGGCAGCCGATGTGGCGGCGGAGTTGGTGTTAATTACTACTGACATATCCGTTGTCTTTCTTATGCAGATTCCGTTCTGCTGTCGGGCCGCTTTGGTTCAGTGTTCGACCTCACTGGTGGGAGCTTTTGCTCTTGGTTGAATTATCGGCGGCACTTTGGGGAGCTTTAGAAAATTTTTTGAAAAAAGTTTTCAACCCTGCGCCGACAAGCTCGCTCCGCCTCTTAAAATCTATCTCTGCGGGCGTTTCGAGAAATGAGATTTTTCTTAAAATCGGCTCTTCGGTGGGCGCATTTGAGACACCCATCTCGGCGTTTTCCTCTCCCAATCGAGATGCAGCATTCAAAAGAATAAGCCTCCCGCGAAGGCGCCAAGACGCGGAGGGTTTTATGACCAAATCCAGTGAAGACCGGCCAAGACTTGCCGATTCCACCTTATAGATAAAAGCGCCACGAAAATAATCCGCGAAAAAGATTGCTGCGGGGATTGCATCGGTTAAATTGATTGGCTCGCGCGCGGTCGACGTGGCCGCAGGCTGCTCTTTCATTCCTTACCAAGAAGCGGTTGCGAACAACAAACAGGAACAATCAACCATTATGTCAGCATTGCAAGAATTGATCGCCAACTCGGTCAAGAACTACCGCGAAGGTAGCATCGTCAAGGGCACCATCCTTGAAATTAGATCCCGCGAATTCCTCGTGGATATCGGATACAAAAGCGAAGGCGTTATTCCCGCTTCCGAATTTGAAGAACCAGAGCAGGTCGAAGTCGGCGACGAAGTAGAAGTTTTACTCGAGCGTCTCGAAAATGACGAGGGCATGGTCGTGCTCTCGAAAGAAAAAGCCGCCCAACGCCAGAACTGGGAAAAAATCGTCGGTGTTTTCAAAGGCGACGGTCTCATCAAAGGCAAGGTCCGCAGCGTCGTCAAAGGCGGCCTCATCGTCAACGTGGGCGTGGAAGCTTTCCTTCCTGCCTCCCAAATCGACATCGTTCCGCCGAAAGACCTCCAACAGTTCGTCGGCAACATCTACGATTTCAAAATCGTTAAAATCAATGAGGACCGCAAAAACGTCGTTCTCAGCCGCCGTGAAATCATCGAGCAGGAGCGCTCGGACAAACGCCAGGCCTTCCTCGGCGGAGTCAACATCGGCGACAAGATTGTCGGCACGGTCAAAAACATCACCGACTTCGGTGCGTTCATCGACCTCGACGGCATCGACGGCCTCCTGCATGTCACCGACATGTCCTGGGCCCGCCTCAATCATCCTGCCGAGCTTATCAAAGTCGGTCAGCAACTCACCGTGCAGGTGCTCGACATCAACAAGGAGAAAGAGCGCGTTTCTCTGGGTCTCAAACAAATGCAGTCGAACCCATGGGACAAGATCGAAGAGCGTTTCCCTGTTGGTCAGAAAGTCTCCGGCAAGGTCACAAACCTCATGCCTTACGGCGCGTTTGTTCAGATCGAAGATGGCGTCGAAGGCCTCATCCACGTTTCGGAACTCTCCTGGACCAAACGCATCGCCCGTCCGTCCGACGTTCTTACGCTCGGTCAGGAAGTGGAAGCGGTCGTTCTCGGAGTCAATAAAGACGAGCAGAAAATCTCTCTCGGCGTCCGCCAATTGGAGCCAAATCCATGGGACGAGATCGAGCTTCGCTACATGATCGGCAAACAGGTCAAGGGCAAGGTTCGCAACATGACCGCCTATGGTGCATTCGTCGAACTCGAAGAAGGCATCGACGGCATGATCCACGTCTCGGATCTCTCCTGGACCCGCAAGATCAATCACCCGAGCGAAATGCTCAAAAAGGGCGACGATCTCGAAGCAGTGGTTCTCGACATCGACAAAGCCAACCAGCGCATCAGCCTTGGTGTCAAACAACTCGATACCGATCCTTGGAAAGAAATCGACGGCCGTTTCCGCATTGGCGATCTCGTCAAGGGAACTGTCAGCAAACTCACCAACTTCGGTGCATTTGTCCAACTCCAGGACGACATCGACGGCCTCGTGCACATCTCGCAAATCAGCGAAGACCGTGTGGAGAAAGTCAAAGACGTTCTCAAAGTCGGCCAGGAAGTCGAAGCCCGCGTTATCAAGGTGGACAAAGCCGAGCGCCGCATCGGTCTCTCGGTCAAAGCCGCCAACTACAGTGAGGAAGCGCTCCGCAAGGAAGCCGAGGTATTTGATACCCTGCGTCCGGGCGAAGACATGGTCGGACTCGATCAGGCCTTCCAATTCGCGGAAGACGAATACCGTCCCGGTCAGTCGAAATAAGCGCAGCCTCACGGCAATCGCCATTCGTATAACCTAAAAGATGAACAAACCTGAAATCACAGCATACCTGAAAACCCACTGCGGGTGGAGCCGCGGCGTTCGCGCCGTGTTTGAGAAATACAGCCTTCCCTACAACGAGAAGGACATCATCCTGAACCCGAATTTCCGGTTCGAGATGGAACAACTCAGCGGCCAACCGCTCTCACCCTGCGTGGTTATCAACGGCACCATGCTGGCGGATATCAGCGGCGAGGAAGTCGAGACCTACATGCTCCAAAACGGACTTGTCGGCACGGCGACCCAGTCCACTGACGTCCCGCTCAATGCGCCCTGCTCCGATGCGGAGCACGCCGCCATGGTAAACGTCAGGATCTGATTCATCCCCGGAGGAAAATCCTCTGGAAACAATCAACAAAGGCCGCTGCGAGTCACATCGCAGCGGTCTTTTTGTTTTTTGCAACCCCCCCCGTGCGTTTTTGCTGGATCGTTGAGCCTGATGAACGCATGGTCTCGCACCTATGTCCGTTCTTATTGTTGGCTCCATTGGTCTCGATGACATCAAAACGCAGATTGCCGAACACAAAAACCTGCTCGGCGGTTCGGCCTCGTATGCTGCTGTCTCTGCCTCGAATTTCAGCCCGGTCAACCTTGTTGGCATCGTGGGTGAGGATTTTCCCAAAGATCACATCGATCTCTTCCGGCGGCGACAGGTGGATCTCGCGGGACTTCAGATTGTGCCGGGCGAGACATTCCGCTGGGCGGGCGAATACATGTGGGACATGAACACCCGCGAGACGCGTTCGATTGCGCTCAACGTCTTTGAACATTTCACGCCGAACCTGCCCGCAGCCTACCTCGAAACGCCATTTGTCTTGCTGGCCAACATCGCCCCCGACCTGCAGCACCATGTTTTAAATCAAGTCAGCAAACCCCGGTTCGTCATCGCGGACACGATGGATCTGTGGATCAACATCGCCAACGAATCCCTCAAAAAACTCGTCGCCCGCGTGGACATGTTGATTTTGAACGATGGCGAAGCCCGGCAATTCACTGGCGAAACCAGCCTGATCAAGGCCGGCAAGGCGATTCGCGCTATGGGCCCGCAGTATGTGGCTATCAAAAAAGGCGAACACGGCTGCCTGCTCTTTGGCCCGAATGGCGAGTTTTTCAGCTGTCCCGCATTCCCGCTGGAGGACATCCACGACCCCACCGGTGCAGGCGATTGCTTCGCAGGCGGCGTGGCGGGCTATCTGGCCGCCAATGCGCAAGCCGGCGTGAGTTTTGATCTGCTGAAAAAAGCTGTGGTCCACGGCAGCGTCATAGCCAGCTACAATGTCGAAGCATTCAGCCTGGAGCGGTTGAAATCCGTTGATGACGCACAAATCCAGTCGCGTTACGAGCTGTTCCGCCGCATCGCGCAGTTCGAAAACATCGCTTAGAGAACCCGCTGACATCGCGTCCAGAAGCCACTGACATGCAACTCGAGATTTTTCAAAATCAACCGGTCATTCGGCTTCAATCGGGCAACGCGCAGGCGCTTGTCTCTGCCGCTCATGGCGCACATCTGATCAACTGGCAGCATGGGGACTGGACGATCCTTTCCTGGCCGGACAATGCGGACTGGGATCGCGCAAGCCACGTGCGCGGCGGCGATCCCGTGCTATTCCCGTTTATTGCCCGAACATTCCATCAAGGAAAAATTGGCTTTTGGTCGGATGCGGCTGGTGTCGTGCGACCAGCGCCAATGCATGGTTTCGCGAAGGAATCGCCTTTTACCATTGTCGATGCAGGGGCTGATTTTGTGAGGCTACGTCTCGATGCCAATGATGCGACACTGGGCTTCTATCCCTTCAAGTTTCGCCTCGAAGTCACCTACCGCCTGTCGGATAATTTTCTGGAAACAACCTACCATATCGCCAATCGCGGAGAGGGTTCGATGCCGTGGTCAGCCGGCCATCATTACTACTTCCACGTTCCTGCCGGTGAGCGCGGCGATTGGGAACTCACGCTGCCCTGCTCACGCTGGGGGACCCAGGATTTCAGCGACGGATCGATCCACTTCCACCCCACGGAATTTTCGCAAGCGCCACTCTCTGAAAAAACATGGATCGATCGCTTCCAACTCGAACCCGACTGGAACAACCTCCGGCTCACCCATGCCAAATCAGGCCGCTCCATTGTTTTTCAAAACCCTTCTGGAGTGCCCTCCGACTGGCCCTGTGTCACGACTTGGACCGAGAAGCCCGACTCAAACTTCTTTTGCATCGAGCCTTGGAGTGCCCTGCCGAATGCGGTTCACAACGGCATCGGCCTGCGCCATCTCACTTCTGGCGAGACAGCCGAAATTGTCTGCCGCATTTGCCTCGAGCCATCCTGAGAAAAAAATGCTGCGCACCGCAAAAATATTCTTTCTTGAATATCCGACGGGCAGGAAGCAGATTAAGCCCTTAATCACGGGCCGTGGCTCAGCTTGGTAGAGCGCTTGAATGGGGTTCAAGAGGTCGAGAGTTCAAATCTCTCCGGCCCGATTTTTTCGGGGGATTTTCTGCGATGATCGGCATAGAAAATCCGTTCTTGCCGCACCATGTCACCAGCGGTCACATTCCTTGGTTCCATGAGCCGCCACGATAACCGCCTTTCCCATCAAATCCGTCCCGTTACCATCGAAAAAGGAATCGCGCCGCACGCGCAGGGATCCGTTCTCATTTCCTTTGGCAACACGAAGGTCATCTGCGCCGCCATGCTCGAGGAATCCGTTCCACGCTGGATGAAAGAACAGAACGTCACCGGCGGTTGGATCACGGCGGAATACTCGATGCTCCCATATTCCACACTCACCCGCAAACAACGCGACTCCGCGCGTGGCAAGGTGGATGGACGCAGCACGGAAATCCAACGCCTCATCGGTCGCTCGCTCCGGGCGGTTCTGGATTTGGAAAAGCTCGGTTCCCGCACACTCTGGGTTGATTGCGATGTATTGCAGGCCGATGGAGGAACGCGCACGGCTTCGATCACCGGCGCCTGCGTTGCTGTGGAGCTCGCGTGCCGCTGGCTTTTGGACAAAGGCAAAATCAAAGAATCGCCCATCAAAAACCGCGTCGCTGCGGTCAGCACCGGTATTGTGA
>JBEIMO010000108.1:0-6464 GCA_040378625.1 Verrucomicrobiia bacterium
AGAGCTCATCGGGATGAGGTAGAGGTTGAGGAAATCGACACCCAGCCCGTGCTTGTGAACAAATTCGCCGACGGTGCAGTTCAGCGAGTCGGGTTTTTCCAGAAGCGCGCGGGCGACGCGGAAGAAGCGCAGGATTTGGAAAACGAGGGCGTGAAAGCGCGGGTTGAGAATGTTGCCGCGCTGGGCGAAAAGTTTGTCCAACCCCATGCCGTTGTATTCGAGGCCGCTCGGCAGGTGCTGGACGCTGAAGGACATTTCCGAGGGCTTCGTCTCGACACCGAGTTCCTCGAAGAGTCGCACCAGATTCGGGTAGGTGACATGGTTGAAGACGATGAATCCTGTGTCGATGGGGATTTCGCGGCCGTTTTCTTCGACCGTCACAGTATTCGTGTGTACACCGGGTCGGGCCTCGCGTTCGATGAGTGTGATGTCGGCGTGGTTGCGGAGTTGCCATGCCGCGCCCATGCCGGCGATGCCGGAGCCAATGATGCCGATGCGCTCTCTCACCGCGGAGCGGATTGTTTCACCCCAGACTCGGAATAGACTCGGGCGGGGACGCCTTTGATGTTCCAGACAAGACCCAACGCGCCGAGGACGCGGATCACATAGTAGGAGATGTCGATCTCCCACCAGTAAAAGCCCTGCCGCGCGGAGGCCTGAAAGTGGTGATGGTTGTTGTGCCAACCCTCGCCCAGCGTGAGGAGGGCGAGCAGCAGGCTGTTCCGGCTGTCATCACCCGTCTCGAAGCGTTTTTTTCCGAAGCAATGGGTGAGGGAATTGATCGTGCAAGTGGCATGGAACAACACCGTGGTGCTGATGAAAAATCCCCAGACGACCATTTGCCACGGCGAGGTTCCAAGTCCGGGTGCAAAGGCTTCCAGTGCGGATCCGAAGCCGTAGAGACCAACGAATAAAAGTGCCGGGCCGATCAAGTCGAAGCGGTTCAGGAAAACCAGTTCGGGATATTTTGCCAAGTCCTTCACGCGGTCGTAGTCCGTGGGGAAGTTCCTGCTGCTCGTCAACCAGCCGATGTGGGACCAAAGGAAACCCTTCATGCCGGGGGAGTGGATGTCGTGCTCGTCATCCGAGTGCCTGTGATGGTGGCGGTGCACGGAGGCCCACCAGAGCGGCCCGCGCTGCACCGCGGTGAGGCCAAACAGGGCGAAGAGAAACTGGGTGACCCGCGAGGTATTGTAGGCTCGGTGGCAGAAGTAGCGGTGGTAGATGGCAGTCACCGCGAACATGCGGGTGAAATACAGCACTACGGCGGTTATGACCGCTGTCCAACTCCAACCGGTCCAAATAACACCGAGGCAGCCGAGATGAAGGATGATAAACGGAATCGCACGGCTGAACTCAAATTTCTCCGGCATCTCCCGAACTTTTTCAGCCCCCTCGGGGAAGTGGTCCGAGTCGATTGCAGCAACAATCTTTGCCAGAATTTTTTTGAGCATCATTTCTTATTCTTCTCCAACGCCGATCAGGCTGAGGATGCGGTTCAAATCATCATCCCCATAGTATTCGATTTGGATTGAACCTCTCTTGTCGCCGTGGTTGAGGGTCACGCGGGTTGAAAGGCGGTGGGTGAGGAGGTTTTGAACACGCTGGATCGAAGGCGCAATTTTGGCAGGCCCTGCAGCGCTTCCGCGGCGTGTCGATGTGCGTCCGGCTTTTTGGTGTTGCTGGGCAGCGAGCTTTTCAGCAACGCGCACCGACAGTCCGTTGCGAATGATTTGATCCGAAAGCAATTTTTGCTCGTCATGGGATTTCAATGATAAAAGGACCTTGGCGTGACCCACGGAAAGTTGGCCGTGTTTGAGAAGAGATTGAACATCCCCGACAAGGTCCAGCAGGCGCATTGCATTTGCCACGGCGGCTCGGCTTTTGCCAACGCGTTTGGAAATTTCCTCCTGGGTCATTTTGAACTCACGGTAGAGCTTGGCATAGGCCGTTGCCTCTTCAATCGGATTGAGTCCCTCGCGTTGGAGATTTTCGATCAGGGCGAGTTCGAGGACTTCGCGATCAGTCGCTTCGCGGACAATGACTGGAGCCTCGGTAAGGCCGAGTTGACCGGCAGCCCGCCAGCGGCGTTCGCCCGCGATGAGTTCGTAGGTTTCTTTAACCTTGCGGACGATCAGGGGTTGAATGATGCCTTGTTCGCGTATGCTCTCCACAAGCTCATGCAGGTGATCCGAAGGAAATTCCTGACGCGGTTGAAGCGGGCTGGGGATAATTTTATCGAGGCGGATTTTTTGGATGCGTTCGCCTTGTTCTTCTTGAGGGGCGGGATTGGACACGCGCTTGTTGATGAGTGCGCCGAGGCCCTTGCCGAGTGCTTGCTTTGCCATGACGGAGGAGATTAAACGTGGAGTCTGCTCACGACAAGCAGAAGCATGGCTCTCTTTCCTCATTTGCAACTCTGGGAGGATTTCTCCCTTCGGTCACCCGCTGCTCAGATGGCTTGTGATGAGGCATTGCTAAAAATCAGCGAAGTTCCCGTGCTGCGACTTTATCGCTGGTCAAAAAAGGCCGTTACATTCGGCTATGCGCAGCGGCGGGAATTGGCGGAATCCCTCGCTGGCGGACTGCCTCTCATGAGGCGCTGGAGCGGAGGCGGCCTTGTTTTTCATGGGGAGGATTTGACGCTCGCCCTCGCAATACCTGCCAATCTGGAAATCACTACTTGGGGATCGTATCCAATTTACCGCGCGATCCATGAAAGCCTGCTTTTAGCGATGAAAACGGTTTGTGCTTCAGCGCGATTGGTGCAGGCGGAGGAATGCCGGAATGGCCCCGCCTGTTTTCAAAGTCCAGTTCCTTACGATATCGTCGATGGCGCCAAGAAGCTATGCGGAGGTGCATTGAGGCGATCCAAGGAGGGTGTGCTCTATCAAGGATCCATGCATCTCAGCGGTCTTTTCGGGGATGTTATTGCGACTTCATTGGCAGAAAATGTCTCGGTTTTTTCCAATCAGGGGAAAATCGAATCCCTCGTGCTCACATTGGTTGCGGAGCGTTACGACACTCCGGAATGGTTGGCGTTGCGATAGGGGCACGTGCTTTTTCTTAAAATTTCGAATACAAAATCTTCATGGCCGTCATCGGAATCACTGGCAGTATCGCTTCGGGAAAGTCTACGTTTTCGCGAATGTTGGCCGACCGCATTTCTGCCGAAATTTTCGATGCGGACTTGGAAGCGCGGGACCTCTTGGAATTTGATCCCGACGTCCGACGGGAGGTCGTCAGTGCAATGGGCTCTGAAGCCTACAATGCACAAGGCCAGGCCGACCGCCCGTTCATTAGAAAAAGGGTTTTCAGCGACCCAGAGGCGAAGGCTCGTTTGGAAGGAATTCTTCACCCTCGCGTTCGTGCCCGATGGATGGCGCTTGTTGCGGAGCGGAGTCCTTCTGCGCCTGATTTGATTGTTGATATTCCGCTTTTATTCGAGACGGGAGCCGAGTCGTTTTTTGATGAGATTGTCGTTGTGGCCTGTGCTCCGGAAGTTCAGTTGGAGCGCTTGGCGAGTCGAGGGCTTTCTCAGGAGGAAGGTAAAACAATCATCGCATCCCAGTTGCCTGTATCCGAGAAAATCGCGCGTTCCCGCTTTGTGGCTTGGAACGATGGATCCCTTGAAATTCTTGCCCGTCAGGTGGAGGAGTTCCGCCACCGCATCATCCATTAAAAAAATCCAAGACGGGTGTTGACATAACTGGCATACCCGATAATTTCGCTCTCCCGCTAATCACTTATTTTATGGCATTCACTGAAGTTATTCTTACCGCGAACATTCCTAAACTTGGCGCTGAAGCCGATATCGTCAGGGTTCGCCGCGGCTACGCACGCAACTTTCTCCTTCCGCAGGGCAAGGCTCTTGAAACAACGACCAGCTCGATGCGTCAGATCAATCATCTCAAAGCCAAGCGTGCCGAACGTGAAGCCCGCGAAATGACCGCTGCTGAGGAATTGGCTTCCAAAATCAACAAACTTTCTCCTGTCTTCACTCTCGAAGCCGGTGCCTCTGGAAAAGCTTTCGGTTCGGTTACGGCCAAAGACATCCACGATCGCATCGTTCAGGATCTCAAACTCGAGGAACTTCCAAAACACGCCGTTGTTCTCGACAAGGCGATCAAAGAAAGCGGTGAGCATTCCGTGAGCGTCAAAGTTCACGCTGATGTCACTGCAACCCTGACGATCCAAGTCAAAGTCAACGTCCCTGAAGCACCAGCTGCTGGCGAGGGTGGCGACGAGGCGACAGACAAAAAACCACGCCGCCGCGTTAAGACTCAGGAATAATTATCAACAAGTATCGCCGGACGCCACCGTGCGTCCGGTGATTTCTTTTCCCCCTTCGATCGCTTTTTTAATTTTTTAAAAATATCCGATGTCATCTGCTGCCGCTGAGCAACCTGCAGGCAATTCCACTTCTTCCAATGGTGGAGGGGATGGCAAGGGTCGGAAAAAAAAGCCCGATTATACACAGCGAGCGGGAGCTTATTTACCAGATATTCACAGGGCCTTACCGCAAAGCCTTGATGCGGAGAAGGGGCTTCTCGGATCGATTCTGCATTCAGCAACGGTTCTCGATGATTGCATCGCCCAAATGGAGGCACAGCATTTCCATCTTGTTGCGCATCAAAAGATTTTCGAAGTTCTTGTCGAGATGCGGAACACTGGGCGTCCGATCGATCTCATTGCGCTGACGCAAATTCTCGAAGATCGGCGGATGTTGGATGAGGTCGGCGGCGCAGGCGTCGTCACCGAACTTTTCACATTTGTTCCCACTGCGGCCAATGCGGATTACTACCGCGATATCATTAAGGAAAAATTCCTTCTTCGGCAGGTTATTTCGACTTGCACCGAGTATGTGGCAAGATCCTACGAGGAGCAGGGGGATGTTAAAATCCTGCTCGATGAGGTCGAGGCACGCGTTCTTTCGATTGGCGAGCAACGATTCAAAGCCACCATGCCAGGGATGAAGGAAATCGTTAATGCTGCGATTAATGATATCGAAAAACTGATTTCTAACAAAGGAGCCATCACGGGACTGCCAACTGGCTTCGGCACCTTGGATCGCATGACAAATGGCCTGCACGAAGGCGAAATGTTTGTCATCGCCGCCCGTCCGTCGATGGGAAAGACCGCGTTTGCTATGAACATCGCCGAAAACGTGGCACTCGATGGCAACAAAGCGGTGGCGGTATTTAGCCTGGAAATGAGTTCGCAGCAACTTGTGCAACGTTTGTTGTGCTCGCGGGCGAGAGTCAACTCCCGCAACTTGCGCGATGGCTTTACGAACAAGAACCACCTCGCCAGCCTTAGCGCGACGGCCAATGTTCTTTCCAAGGCGAAAATTTTCGTCGATGACACGCCTGGGTTAAGTATTTTGGAACTTCGGGCCAAAGCCCGCCGCCTGCGTAACCGCGAGCGAATCGAACTCATCGTCATCGATTATTTGCAGCTCCTTCGCTCCAATTCGAAACGCGGCCAGGATAACCGTCAGATCGAAATCCAAGAAATTTCCTACGGCATCAAGGCTCTGGCCAAAGAGCTGAAAATTCCAGTTATCGTGCTCGCCCAGCTGAACCGTAATCCGGAGCAGCGCACCGGCGAAGGCAAGGGGCGCCCGAGGTTGAGCGATCTCCGTGAATCTGGAACGATCGAACAGGATGCCGACGTAGTGGGGCTTCTGGTCCGTGAAAAATATTATGCGGAGGATGATGACTCCAAAAAAGAAGCCGCCGGAAAGGCAACTCTCATCATCGCCAAACAACGTAACGGCCCGACAGGTGACATCAACCTCACCTTTCTTGAGGAGTTCACTCGATTTGAGGAGCGTGCGGAAGACCGCCGGGAGGAATAAAATCCAGCTTTACTACTTGCTCTCCACCATGCTGTAAAGCGATGCCTGGAGCTTGGTGAGTTCGGTTTGTTCCGAGAGCTTGCGGGTGACGTCACGAATACGGCGGCTGAGTGTCGTGGCAAGGCCGATGAGAAGAACGGTTCCAGCGGCATGGTAGTTATTCAAAAATTCCTCCAATTCGTCGCGGGTTATGACCCAATATTGCGTGGGTTCCACGGCCACCACTGAACAAACGGCGCTTGAAGGATCGAACAGATCGACCTCGCCAATCCATTCACCGGCAAGAATGCGCCCCAGAACGATTTCGTTCCCTGCATCGTTGCGAAGTGCATGGAGGGTTCCGCTAATGATGCAATAAATTTTTCCATGGGGGACGTCTTGATCGATCAGAGTCGCTCCAGGTTGGGCGAGATGGAATGTTCCGTAAGAGCTAAGGGCATCACGATCTTCTTGTTCAAGATTTGAAGCGAGTCCGACGGCAGGAAGTAGTGGGGCATTGAGTGACATCGGTATGGCTTTCCCAAAAAGAGAGAGCGATTGCAATATAAAATGCCTTATAAAATACGTTAATCCGCAGGTTTAAAATCCACCTGCTGTTTGAACA
>JBEIMO010000109.1:0-6448 GCA_040378625.1 Verrucomicrobiia bacterium
CTGGTTGGCTGGAGATAGTCGTTCCATGAGATCAGATTCATGGATTCAACTATCACCCATCCCGGAAACCCCGCCCTGCGGCTCAAAATCTGAACGACAGGATTATCCTTCCTCCATTGATATTGAGGAAGAGGACCCCAGCGACACAGATCTCCGAACGATCATTGATCACTTGGAAGAATGGCTGCCCGTCCACGAAATCGCAGGACTCCGCCTCTTCCAATCCGATCTGCAGGAACTTGGTCTCCTTGATACCGCTCAAACGCTCAAAAGGATCAGCGCTTTTTTTGAACACTGATGACTGCGAGGAAAGTTACTATCCCGTCGTGCGGAGTCCGCTGGCGATGGCGTTGATGCTAAGTAGGACTTGCGGGAGTAATTTGTCTTTTTGTGAGGACTGACCAGCGTTAGCAGCACGCCACTCGGCGATGGTTTCGACTTGATGGATGTGCAACGAGCGCAGACCGGAATCACGAAGAACGAGTGTCTTCAACATGCGTGGACGGCGGCGCTCCAGGCTTCCTCCGAAAACTTTGGCCATCATGGCATGGGTGGCATCAAACTCACTAAGGATAATACCAAGAATTGCAGACTTCGCTTTTTCATCGGTCACCAAGTCGGCATAGAGGGACATAATTTCCCGATCCGCGCTGGCAAGGTTGGTTTCGACGTTCGTTAAAACGTAATAGAGGAACGGAGATTTTTTGATCTCCTTGCAGAGCTTCTTAAAAAGTTTGGGCTTCGCTTCGGAAAGCTTTTGCAGCGCGCTTCCCACGCCGAACCATCCGGGCAGATAGTGGCGACTTTGATTCCAACTGAAGACCCAAGGGATCGCGCGCAAGTCGGCGAGAGTCCTCTGACCTGTGCGACGAGAGGGCCTTGAACCGATACGGCTAGTTTCCAAGGCATCGATCGGCGTCGCCTCGGAATAGTATGACATAAAGAGAGAGTGCTTGATCAGTGCGGTGTAGGCATCACGGCTCTGCTGGGACAGGAATTCGCAAATCTCGTCGAAAACACCATCAGGCTCCGCCGCTTGATCCACCACGGAAACAGAAGCTACGCCAGCTTGAAGCAATTCGAGATTGTGAACGGCCGAGTCAATGTTGCCGTATTTTTGAAAAATGGTTTCACCCTGCTCGGTCATGCGCAAATCCCCGCGAACGGAACCGGGCGGAAGGGCGTCGAGGAATCGATGAGTTGGACCAGCGCCGCGACTGATCGTTCCGCCACGTCCATGGAAGAATCGGATTTTCACCCCGGCCTCGCGACCAGCTTCGGCCAATGCGGCTTGAGATTGATGAAGCGTCCACTGGCTTGCAAAAATACCGCAGTCCTTGTTGCTATCGCTATAACCGATCATCACTTGCTGGATCGGCATGGTTCGGTGCGGAGACGGCAAGTTGTTGTGGGCATCAAATTGGAAAGCCAAACTGCGCTGCGTTACAGGATGGGAGAGAAAATTGCGCACGATTCCCGGCCCACACTCCAAGTCCTCGAGCGTTTCGAAAAGCGGAACGACTGGGAACTCGCAGATCAGGCCCTCAGGAGTCCAGTGGGCCAATCCCGCCTCCCGGGCGAGCAGATAGACCGCAAGCAGATCTGATAGCCGCTTGGTCATGCTGACAATAAATGCCCCGATGCCTTCGCGGCCGTATTTTTCCTTATGTTTGCGAAGAACGGTGTAGCAGGCGAGAACGTCATCCGCTTCCTTGCCAACCGGACGTGCCGCTCCGAGAAACGGACGTGGCGAGCGAAGTTCCGCTGCGAGAAATTCGAGGCGCTGAGGCTCATCCCATTCCGAAAAGTGGGGATCCTCCACCCCGCTCGCTTCGAGGAGTTGATCAATGGCCAAATCGTGGAATCGGCTATTCTGCCTAATATCCAGCGTGGCGAGATGAAAACCAAAAGTATCCAAGGTGCGACGAACTGGCGATACGGCCGTATCTGCCAAACGACCGGCTCCCCCTTCGTGTAAGGAATTGAAAAGAATTTCGAGATGCTCCTCGAGTTCGATCGGATGTTTGTATTGGATTCCTCCGTCAATCAAACGGGCATCCTCCACCTCACCTGCCGAAACCGGAAGTTTGCCCTGAAGATGCAGCACAAATTGGCGCCAAGGTTCGTCGGAATAACTTACACGCAGGGTCTCGGCGAGCGCAGGGTTTTCTTTACGGAAGGTTTTGAGCAGTGACTCCAAAGCTTCGGGAAATTCTTGAAAATTACTGGAGAGCGGAAGTTTTGCAGCGAGGTCTTCGAGCTGACGATAAAGAACGACCAAGGCATTCAATCGCAACTCGCGAAGTGTGGTTTCGGTGACCGATGAAGTGACAAGCGGATGACCATCCCGGTCGCCGCCAACCCATGTTCCCAAGCGGAGTTTCGGGCGATGGAGCGGATTGGAGAGAAGCTCGGAATCAAAACCAACAGCACTCCAGGATTGAAGAAGCCGGTTGTCGAGACGTTCTTGAGCCAGAGGAAAAACTTCGCGCAAATAATAGATGACTCCACGGCGTTCGGTGGCTACGTCCGGCTTCTCGAGCAAAATTTCACCCGTGCGCCAGAGACGTTCGAGGACAACTTTGATTTCATCGCGCAGGGCGCGACTCTGCATCGGGGAGAGTTGTCCGTTTTCTCGAATGGTAAGAAGGCGGTGAATCGCGCGGTGCTGCTCCAGAACAGCCGATCGCTTGGCTTCGGTAGGATGAGCTGTGAGAACCGGCTCGATGCGCATCTTGGGAAGCAATGCTGCAATTTGCTTCGGAGACATTCCGGAATCCGCAAGGGCCCTCAATTGACGGGGCCAAAGACCAGGCTCGGCCTCGTTGCCAGACTCAATCTCCCGCAACTGACGGGTTCGCGAGGAGGTAATTTCCTCCACCATGTTGAGAAGCTGGAAGGCGATCGAGGTAGCCTGTTCAAAGCCATCCGTGTAACCCGTTTTTGTTCCTACCCAAGGCAACCGATCGGCCACCTCATTTTCCCCGAGTTCACGCAAAACCTCTTGAAGACACCCCATGAGAAAATCCAGATCCGCCGAAATTTTCTCAAAGCCCGATGCGATATAATCAGCCGTTGTTTTCACCCTGGCTCAGGACTTTTGCGGTTTTCGAAAAAAAATCAACGCCAGATATCGGCTTATTGATAAAATGTTCCAGAAACGTCGCTGATTCAGGACTTCCCCTCGCCTTTAAGGAACGATTTCGGTGCCGATGCCAGAATTGGTAAAAATTTCGAGCAGCAAGCAATGCTGAATATGACCACCGATCATGTGGATTTTTTTCACACCCTTTTGAAGTGCAGCTGTCGCGGAATTGACCTTGGGAATCATTCCACCAGCGATGACCTTTTGTTGGATCAACGTTTCCACCTGAGCAATCGTAACGCTGGGTATGAGGGATTCCGGCGAGGACGGATCACGCATGATGCCCGGAACATCGGTGACATAGATCAACTTCGCGGCCTGAAGTTTCGCTGCCAATGCGGCTGCTGCGATGTCGGCATTGATGTTTAAAACAACACCCTCTGTCGTGGCCCCGATCGGGCTGATGACAGGAACGACTTCAGCGTGCACGGCATCACTCACGGCACCCGCATTCACCTCCTGAGCTTCGCCAACAAATCCAAGATTCACCGTTTCTCCATCAAACACCGCCTGCTTGTGAAGTTGACGGGCAATAAAAACATCCTTCCCGGAGAAACCTTTTGCACGGCCTCCAAATTCATTGAGGGTGGAAACAATCGAAGGATTGATTTCCTTGTCGAGTGTCTCCTCCACAATTTTGATCGCTGTCGCATTGGTGGCTCGCAGGCCTTCAATGAATCGTGCCTGCAATCCGGCATCCTTCATGCGGGCCGTGATTGCTTTTCCGCCGCCATGAACAAGGACGGGATTGATTCCAACGGCCTCGAGAAAGACGACATCACGGAGAAATTTATCAACGATCTGCTCATCCTCCATCGCCGACCCGCCATACTTAATGACAAATGTCTGGCCCCGATATTGCTGGATGTAGGGCAATGCCTCAATGAGCGCCTCAGAGCGGGATTCGGGAGACATGTTCATTTATTCGCCCAAGTTGAGACGCACATATTCCTCGGTCAAATCCGTGGTCCAAACGTAGTAGGAATGGGAGCCCAACTTCAGGTCAACGGTGACCTTGAATGACTTCTTAGCAGCGATTTCACGTAATTTTTTAAATGGAGTTTTTGCGGCACGTCCCTTCGTTACCGCCTCGAGCTTGTCATAAAAAATATCCGTCTGGGCTTCCTTCATCTTAACTCCGCAGTATCCCACGGCATCGAGAATGCGTCCCCAATTGGGATCCCCGCCTGCCCATGCGCATTTGACGAGAGTGGAGTTCGCAATCGCTTCCGCAGCCGTTCTGGCGTCCTTTGCGCTTGCAGCGCCTTTCACCTCAACTTCGACAAAACGGGAGACGCCTTCGCCATCACTGACGATCATGCGCGCCAGCGTGCGAGTGACTTCATCCAAGGCTTTGGAAAAATTCTCCACAGACGGGGCAACACCACTGAGCCCATTGCAGAGCAAAATGACGGTGTCATTCGTGCTCATATCGCCATCAATCGTGATGCGGTTGAATGAATTTTCCACCGAGCGTTTGAGTTCGCGGCGAAGGAGGATTTGAGGCAAAGCGGCATCGGTTGTTACCACGCAAAGCATGGTGGCCATATTCGGATCGATCATTCCCGCGCCTTTGGCAATGCCGCCTACACGGAACGAACCGGCCTTGGTTTTAACCTCAACGGCAAACTCCTTGGCAAAGGTATCACTCGTCATGATAGACGCAGCAGCTTTCGCGCTTCCCGATGCTGAGGGCATGAGGGCCGCAATGCCCTTTTTAACGCGATCCATCGGAAGAGGAACACCAATGCGTCCGGTCGAACAAACGAGAACTTCCTTGGCTTTGAGATCAAGCAACGATGCAGTCGCAGCAGCCATTTCACGGGCGTCCGCAAGACCTTGATCGCCCGTGCAGGCATTCGCATTGCCGCTGTTCAAAATAACCGCCCGGTTGCGACCGGCTTTGAGATGTTCTGCGGAAACGCGCACTGGAGCCGCCTTCACATTGTTTGTCGTAAAGGTCGCCGCCGAATGGGCCGGAGATTCCGAAAAAACAACCGCGATATCGTCGCGTGTTACTTGACCATTTTTAATTCCACATCCAGTCGCCGCCGCAAGGAAGCCGACTGGCGCACACACACCGCCTTTGATTTTTTTTAATTCACTCATATTAAACCGGCCGTCTCGTCGAGACCGGCCATAAGGTTGAAATTCTGCACAGCCTGACCGGCTGCGCCTTTGACAAGATTGTCCTCCGCAGAGAGCAAGATGAGCCGACCGGCCCGATCATCAAACCGACAGGAAATATCACAGAAATTTGTTCCCGTGACATTTTTGGTATCGGGAAGATTTTTGGAAACGCGAACAAAGGGTTCCTCTTTGTAGGCAGACTCCAATGCGGTCGAAATCTCATTGAAAGAAACGCCAGGAGTCGGCTTCGCGAAGATTGTCGTGTGAATCCCTCGGGTCATGGGAGCCAGATGCGGCGTAAAGGTGATCGTCACCTTTACGCCTGCTGCGAGGCTCAATTCCTGCTCGATTTCGGAGAGATGGCGGTGCTTGGGCAATCCGTAGGCCCGGAGGCTTTCATTGCATTCACCAAAAAGAAGCGAGGTATCCGCTTTGCGTCCGGCACCGCTGACCCCGCTGGCGCTGGAAACAATGATGTCGAATTCTTGAATGAGCTTTTGTTTAAGCAATGGAACGAGCGGCAGGAGAATACTCGTGGGATAGCATCCCGCCGAGGCCACCAGTTGCGCGGTTCCAATGTCCGAGCGATGAAGTTCAGGAAGCCCGTAGACTGCGGTTTGAAGAGCCTCAGGAGCAGGATGAGCTTCCCCGTAAAATTCTTGATAGACCGCTGCGTCGCGCAGACGAAAATCTGCACTCAGGTCGATGACACGCTTGCCTGCCTTGCACAGCGGCAAAGCAAACTCCGATGCCAACCCGTGCGGGAGGGCCAAAAAGAAATATTCCGCACCAGATGACAGGAGAGCATCCATCGACGGCTCACAAAAAACGAGGCGCGAAAATGCCCCAACGCCTGCGAGACGTGGCAGAACATCACCAGCGGCCTTACCTGCGTGTTGACGCGAAGTAATGGCAACAACATCCACCGAGGGATGGCGTGCCAGAATTGCGCAGAGTTCCTCGCCGGAGTAGCCATTTGCTCCGACGATTGCGACTTTGACTTTTGGCTTCGCGTTCATCGTGATGGTTAATTGGCGGCTTGAGCTTTTGCTTTTTCGAAGCGTGCCAGCGTGCGTTCCTTGCCGAGAACCTCAAACATTTCGTAAAGCCCAGGACCTACCGAGCGACCGCTCACCGCCACGCGGGCCGGGTGAACCAACTCACCGGTCTTCA
>JBEIMO010000110.1:0-6446 GCA_040378625.1 Verrucomicrobiia bacterium
GGCATGCGCTCTCACTCAGGTGTTGCAGCGACTCTTTTCGAATGTCTCGGCAATGGAGGAGTTAATATTCAGATGATCTCCACCTCGGAAATCAAAATCGCTGTCATCATCGACGAGGCCCAAATCGAACACGCCGCAAAACTCGCCCACGCCGCCTTCGGACTCGAAAAAGAATCCTGATTCTTTCCGCGAGAGAAAGGAGAGAGTTTTCAGAGTTCAGTCGCGCTGTCGACGCTGACATTCCTGTTGCGTAGATTTGGAAGGTTCTCATCTCGTATGACCAAATTATAATTCGCCGGACACGCCAAAAAACTTCGATTCGCTGATTTTTACTTTCCCAGAAGTTTTTTGAGGAATGGGGCGGTGCGGCTTTCTTTCGAGAGAGAGACGGCTTCGGGAGTTCCTTCGGCAACAAGTTTTCCGCCTTTTGCGCCGGCTTCGGGGCCGATGTCGAGGATGTGGTCGGCTTCCGCGATGAGGTCGAGGTGGTGCTCAATGACGACGACCGTTCCTCCTTCGTCAACAAGACGGTGGAGGACTTGGATGAGTTGGGCCACATCATGGGCATGGAGGCCGATGGTGGGTTCTTCCAGGATGTAGAGTGTTGATTTTCCTCTGCGGGTTGTTCGGATTTCCTCGCTGGATGAAGTCGCCCGGCGTGTGAGTTGGGTAACCAGCTTGATGCGCTGGGCTTCGCCGCCGGAGAGTGTCGGGCTCGGTTGGCCGAGTTTCAGATAGCCGAGTCCGGTTTCCTGAAGAAGTGAGAGGGAGCGCCGGATTTTGGGATGTGTAGCAAAGAATTCCACTGCTTGGTCGATGGTCATATCCATGACGTCACCGATTGACTTGCCATTGTAGAGCACTTCCAGAGTGGATGCGTTGTAACGGCGGCCGAGGCAGTCCTGGCAAGGCATATAGCTGGTTGGGAGAAAATTCATTTCCAGTTTGATCACGCCTTGGCCGAGGCATGATTCGCAGCGTCCGCCTTCGTTGTTAAATGAGAATCGACTTGCTGTGTATCCGCGCATACGTGAGGCGGGGATTGTGGCAAAGAGGTTTCGGATTTCGTCGAAAACTTTCACGTAGGTCGCCGGCGTGGAGCGGGATGTTTTGCCAATCGGCGATTGATCAACTTCCAAGACGCCGCCGAGATTTTCAAATCCTTCGATGCCTTTGCAGTGTTCCGAGTAGAGTGGAGCGCGTTTGCGGGTGAGGGCATCGCGGACTGTCGGAACGACAACGCCGCGAATGAGTGTGCTTTTGCCTGAGCCGGAGACGCCGGTAATGACGCTGAGGCGATGGAGAGGAATGCGGACATCCACATTCTTCATGTTGTGGAGGCTTGCGCCTTTCACGGTGAGCCAATCGGTTGCAGTGGAACGGCGTGATCCACGGGAAGGATGGACCATTGGTTCGCGGAGAGCGCGACCGGTGAGCGATGCCGGGCTTTTCATGATCTCGTCCAAAGTGCCTGAGGCGATGACCTCGCCGCCTCGGCTTCCGGCTCCGGGCCCAAGATCGAGAATGCGATCGGCGCGCCGCATCGTTTCTTCGTCATGCTCGACAACGACCAAGGAATTTCCCTTTTTGGCAAGCGTTTGAAGGGCGTCGAGGAGGCGTTCGTTGTCACGCGGATGGAGTCCTATGGTTGGCTCATCCAAAACGTAGAGAACCCCTCGAAGATTCGAGCCCAGTTGAGCGGCAAGGCGGATACGCTGGGCTTCGCCGCCGCTGAGCGTTTTTGCGCTGCGGTCGAGCGATAGATAATCGAGACCGACTTTGGCAAGAAATTCCAAGCGTTGGCGGATTTCTGAAATGATATCTTTGGCAACTTCCGCAGAGGCCCCAGTGAAATCCAAACTATCGCAGATTTTTAGGGCATCAACCGCTGGTGAGCGGGTAAAGTCCGTGATGGCGTGCTTCTGAAGATAAACGTGGGTTGCCGTGTCGTTGAGACGGCCGCCTTTGCAAACCGGGCAGGGTCGAGGTTCTTCGTCCTCGAGGCCTTCGTGACGGCGTTCTTCATCGAGTTCTGCTTCGATGGCGCTTTCAAAATCTTTAACCGCGCCGAGTCCCTTCCAGACTTCGCCAAAGCCACGGCAATGCGAGCACCAACCGTGAGGCGAGTTGAACGAGAAAAGTCTGGGATCCAGCGGCTCAAACGCACGGCTGCAGGTCGGGCAGTTCATTTCCGTGCTGAGGACCGAGGATACGCCCTTGGAGTCTTCCATGCGAGCTGTGCCCTTTCCAAGTTTCAGTGCGCGGCGGACAAGTTCGTCTGCGCGTTGAGCATCATCGGAATCAAGCTCCCCGATGAGCGCGTCAATCGTGTGTTCTTTGAATCGCTCGAGTTTTTGAAATCCTTCCACAGCGGTTGGAATACCGTCGACGATGAGTGTGGTGATGCCCTGACGTTCTGCAGCACGGGCGACATCGGTATGGAATCCTTTGCGAGCCTTCACAAGGTTGGCAAAAATTCGAACTTTTCCTTTGGCTGCCTTTTTTGCGACTTCGGTGGCGATGGCCGTTGGAGTGCGTCCTTCCACGGCTACATCGCAGTCAGGGCAAAATTGGGTTCCGAGTTTCGAGAAGAGGAGACGCAGGAAGTGGTAGATTTCCGTTACCGTCGCGACCGTGGATTTTCCACCGCCACGGGTCACACGCTGCTCGATAGCCACGCTTGGAGGAAGGCCTTCGATCGAATCTACGTCAGGCTTTTCGAGTTGCTCGACAAATTGACGCGCATAGGCCGACATGCTGTCCAAGAAACGCCGTTGTCCCTCAGCGAAGAGGATATCAAAAGCGAGGGTGGATTTTCCTGAACCGCTGAGTCCCGTTACGACGACCATTCCATCACGCGGAATATCGACCGAGATATTCTTAAGGTTGTGTTCCCGAGCGCCGCGAACGTGGATTGCATTTGTGGTGTCGCGCGGCGGGCGCGGGCGGGCGGGAGTTTCGGCAATGAGAGCGGATTTTCCAGCCAGAATCGGCGCGAGGAATTGCCCAGTGAGAGAGTCTTTTTTGGTAATAACCGTTTCGGGAGTTCCTGCCGCTACTATTTTTCCACCTTGGTCGCCACCTTCCGGACCGATATCAATGATCCAGTCCGCGCATTTGATGACTTCCAGGTTGTGCTCGATGACAATGACGCTGTTGCCTTCCTCCACAAGGCGGTGAAAGACTTTAATCAACAAAGCGACATCATCGAAATGCAATCCCGTCGTTGGCTCGTCGAATATCAAAAGGGTTTCCTCGCGGCTTTTGCGGGCGAGGTGGTGGACGAGTTTGAGGCGCTGGGATTCGCCTCCAGATAGGGCGTTGACCGGTTGTCCGAGACGAAGATAATCGAGACCAACCTCGGAGAGAAGTTCCAGCGGTCCTGTGATCTTGCGGTTCGGATCGATGGGTTTGAAAAATTTCACCGCTTCGGCAGCGGTCATTTCCAGAACATCGTGGATCGATTTGTCTTGGACTTGGATTTTAAGGACGGGGGCGCGGAAGCGCGTTCCATCGCACTCCGGGCAGCGCAAGAAAAGGTCGCTAAGGAACTGCATTTCCACTTTTTCAAAACCCAGACCACCGCAGCGGTCGCACCGTCCGGTGCCGGCATTGAAGGAAAATGTGGAAGCGGTAAACCCGGCATCAAGGGCTGCTTTGGATGAAGCAAAAATCTCGCGGATGTGGTCGTAAACACCGAGATAAACCGCGGGGGTCGAGCGCGGGGTTTTTGAAAGAGGGGATTGATCCACCATCACGATCTCGTCGATTTCTTCATCGCCCTCGATGGACTTTACGAATCCTGCCGCTTCTTCCTCGCCGGGATCTTCCGCCACAAGTTGACGGTGGAGGACATCACGGACGAGCGAGGTTTTTCCGGAACCCGATACGCCGGTGACCGCGCAGAAAACCCTCAACGGAAATTTAACATCGAGGTCTTTGATGTTGTGGTGGGTCACCCCGCAAAGTTCGATATGTTTATTCGATTTGCGGCGGCGTTTGGGAACTGGAATAACCTTGCGGCCTTCAAGGTAGTCGGCGGTCAGTGAATCGGTTTTTCCAAATTCCTTGGCTGGGCCAGAGTAAAGGAGGTGACCGCCGGAAGTTCCGCGTCCGGGGCCGATATCAACCAAATGGTCGGCGCAGCGGATGACCGCCTCTTCATGTTCAACAACGAGCAGAGTGTTGCCTTTGTTGCGGAGGCCTTCCAAGACCTCGATGAGTCGGTCGGTGTCGCGCGGATGCAGGCCAACGCTGGGTTCATCCAAGACGAAAAGGGTATTCACCAATGAAGCGCCCAGACAGGTCGTGAGATTGACGCGTTGGATTTCGCCTCCCGAGAGCGAGCGGGTCGGACGATTCAAAGTGAGGTAACCCAGTCCAACTTTGCGAAGGTATTGGACGCGGGAAAGAACCTGAGCGTGCACTAATTTGGCACTGGCGTCGCCTGATGGAAGATCCATCGACTCCAAGAGCGGGCCGAGTGCGTTGAGAGGCAAGGCAGCCACATCGGCAATCGTCAGGTCCTGTGGGGCGAGGCGGTAATTGAGTGTTTCCGGTTGATAGCGCCCACCATTACAGTCTTGGCAAGGTTGGTAACTCCGGTAGCGACTGAGAAGCACACGGATGTGCATTTTGTAGGCCTTGCTTTCCAGCCAAGCAAAGTAGCCATTAACGCCATACCATGCGCCCGAATCCCAAGCGTTTTTAGGATCAATACCCTCGTCACCGTTGATCACCCAATCCTGAGCGGCGCGCGGGAGTTTATCAAAGGGTTTGCGAGTATCCAGGCCACGTTTGCGGCAGTGAAGCATCAAGTGCTCCTGACACTCCGCCGATTGACCTGTCTGAAAGGGACGAATAACGCCATCAGCAATCGAAACCGAGCGGTCGGGAATGACGCGTTGCATGTCGATTCCAATGATGCGCCCAAATCCTTTGCAATGCGGGCAGGCGCCAAGGGGACTATTGAAACTGAAGAGTCCAGGCGAGGGAGGACGGATATCCTCATCGCAATGCGCGCAATGCCATCCTGCAGAAAATGGTTTTTCATCGCCCGAATCCGGAAGGACGACGGTCAGTTTGTCAGATCCCAGGCGGAGAGCGTTCTCCACAGCCTCGGTGATGCGAACTTTATGGTTATCTGTAATTTCCAAGCGGTCTTGAATGACTTGGACCACGGAGGGAAGTCGTTTGATCGCTTTGGGATCGTCTGTGCGGACGATTTTTTTGCCTAACCAGATGCGGAGATAACCTTGTTGTTGAAGAAATTCAAAAAACTCCGCCGTTTTTGTGTTTTCGGGAACGGAGACTCCAAAGGTGAGGAGTATTTGTTGACCATCGAAGTCGGCGAGGATATCGCGAACGATGGAAGGTGCGGTGCCTTGAGTGACTTCACGTCGGCACGACGGACAGAAACCCTTCGCGACACGCGGGAAGAGGAGTTTTAGGTAATCATTAATCTCCGTGATCGTGCCAACAGTCGAACGGGTTGTTCGGACGTTATTGGCCTGCTCGATCGCGATGGCGGGAGGTATGCCCTCGATGAGGTCGGCGAGCGGTTTGTCCATCCGCTCAAGGAACTGGCGAGTATAGGGACTAAATGTCTCTACGTAACGACGCTGTCCTTCAGCGTAAATGGTGTCGAATGCTAGGCTCGACTTGCCGCTGCCACTCGGGCCGGTGACAACTATCAACTGCCCGAGTGGAAGATCGAGGTCAATTCCCCGGAGATTATTCTGCCGGGCTCCACGAAGCCGGATGGAATCCACCCGTGAATTCAGTGGATGACCTTAGGCTGTGGCAGCAGCGCTGCCTTTAGAACGAAGTTCTTCGGTGCGTTTGAGCACACGTTGACGCATGATTTTGCCCGATTTGAATTTAACGGTTGCGCGTGAAGGGATCACAACGTCGTGCTCGGGTTTGTTTGGATTGCGTCCAACGCGGGATTTGGTCAAACGGACTTCGAAGACACCGAAATTACGGAGCTCAACATCACGGCCAGTAGCAAGAGCTTCGGTGATGCCGTCCAATGTTTGTTGGATGACGGCGAAGACTTCTTGTTGGGTGAGGTGAGTGTTTTTGCTGATCTGAATAACCAGATCTCTTTTTGTGAGGTTAGCCATAGGTGTTTAGTTAAGTGAGGCGAAGACGATATCAACCGCTTACATCGGTTGCAAAGAGTTTTGTCAAAATTTTTTGACAAGCGAAAAAAAGTCTCGACTTATTGTCTAGATGGCTCGGGGGCGACTGTGCCGTCAATGCTGACGCTCGCTTTCGCGGAAGGTCGAGCAGTGACCGCGGCATCGATTTGGATCGTTGCCACACCTTCCGGTGACACGTCGGTAATCAAGCCGCTGTGCGCCTTGGTTGTGTCTCCGTTGATACGCACGACGACGCGTTGACCGGATGTGACGCGGATCTGGTTGTCGAACTTTGCTGTGACA
>JBEIMO010000111.1:0-6374 GCA_040378625.1 Verrucomicrobiia bacterium
GCCGCAGCGCCCATTTTCACGTTGTGAACAGCTGACGTGACATTCGAGTGGCATTCAGGATTACGTGCCCATTGTTCAAACCTGCGGCGTGTTTCGCGGCGTGCACGTTCTCTCTTGCTATCTGCCACTAGACCTCCTGGGACGTACCAACACTACTAAAGGGGTGTCACTATCAATTCTTCTGACAACGACGACTGCAATAGAGAACTTTCTCCCAGTCGCGAGCCCATTTCTTTCTCCACTCGAAAGGCTTTCCACACGTCACACAGATCCGCGGGGCAAATCCATTTTTTGTCTGTGCCTCGCGACTCATATTCAGAACACTATTCGTAGATTGGCTAACACCGAATATCATGGGCTCGTGAATAAGAGCACCGTGTGGGTCTTTGGAGATCAGCTGAATCAGCAAATTGGCGCTCTCCGTGAAGCACAGCCGAATTCTCATCGCATTTTGATGATCGAGTCTCATTCCAAAATCGCATCCCGCCGCTGGCATGTTCAGCGGGCTCACTTCATCTTTTGCTGGCGGCGGATTTACAAATAGCCAGCGGCACCTCATCGCTAAAAACGCTCGTTGATGAGTTGATTGCTACGCGTGCTTCGGCGTCGCGTGAAGATTCTTTGGCGCTCGTTCAGTGGTTGATCTTAAAAAAGGAATATCAGGCTGCAGTCGACTTCATCGGCGAGGATCGCGCTCGTTTAGATGCGGCTTGGCTTTTTCTCTATCTCCAGGCCCAAGCCCAATTGGAGAAGTGGGATGTTATTTCCTCCTTGTTGAATGCGGATGACCTGCCTCCAAACACCGCCTCTCTGCGCTTACTCTTTTTGGCGGACGTGGCTGAGAAAAATGCTGACACGATCAAGGCCGATGAGTTTTGGCGGGAGCTTCAGCTCAAAATTCCTTATGAGCCTGGTGGAGTTCGATCGAAAATCATCGTAACGGCATTACTGTTGGGACATCCTGAAGATGCCTCTAAACTTTCATGGGTCCTCGCTCGCCGCAAGGAGACAGCAAACGAAGGCTTTCGCTACGTTTTGAGTCAAATGCCCTCGAGCACTACCGCCGATGTCTTTATTTCTGTTTACGAAGAAATGCTGGAGCTTCTGCCGACCTCTCTCTTGGCGCGCCGAGGCCTTGCTTATTACCAACTCCTCGCTGAAAAAAACATCAAGGACGCTGCCGAGATATCAATGGCTGATCATAAAAACTCGGTCAACAAGAACACCACTCGCCATATCGCTGCGCTTGCTCTATTCCGCCTCGGTGAGGTTGCAAAAGCCGATTCTCTTTACGATGCGTTTCCCTTTCCAAAAAACGCACCAGACGCAAGCAAAGCCATTCGCGTTGCAATCCTTCGAAAAATGAACAGGCCAGATCAGGCCGACTCAATCATGGCAACGATTGATAGCACTAAACTCAATCCCGAAGAGCAATTATTGCTGGCACTCCCTTGAATTCCGGGGGGGCACGTCCCAAAAAATCGCGCTGGTATTTCTAAGGACTCTCTGTGATCTCTCTGCCCACTGTGGATAACATTTCCCCTAAAGCCCGAATGCTGGATTTTCGTCGTTTGGCATGGATTGGATTGGTTGGTTTCGGACCGCTGTTGGCGCAGTTTTTTTTCAATCTGTGGCATTTTTCAACCTACCAGTTTTTCCCATTGGCTCTTGCGGGTTCGTTCTTGCTGGCGATGCGAGGATGCAGTGAGGCAAAGCGCCCTCTGTCGTCAGGATCTAAAAGCGTCACTATACCGGCAAGTATCCTGATTTTTGGATTGATGGCGGTGGCAACGCTGATGTGGTCGCCATGGATTGGAGTGGCGGCATTTCTCTTAAGTCTGATCATTTTCTCATGGTGGTTGGGTGGGGGAGAACTTTGCCGTGCGCTGGTGCCATCCTGGTTGATGTTTCTGACGTTGCTGCCGCCTCCACTCAAACTCGACGCGCGCCTGGCTCTTCAACTTCAGGAATGGGCTGTTGTAGGCAGTAGCGATGTGCTGGCAATCATCGGGGTGCCTCATACGCTGAGCGGGAGCATTATCGATGTTCCTGGCCAGCGTTTGCTCGTCGAGGAGGCCTGCAGCGGGATCAACTCCGTCCTTTTCATGACATCCGCTTGCGTCTTCTACGCATTGTGGCGTCGCCGTTCGCTCCTCTTTCTCATCTTGCTTTATGCCCTGACGATCGGATGTGTGCTCGCAGGTAACGTCCTTCGCATCACCAGCGGCGCATTTCTTTTAGTGGAATACCGGATCGATCTCTTTGCTGGATGGAAACACGAAGCGCTGGGGCTTGTCCTCACCGCATTGTATCTCGGATTCATCGTGGCGGCGGATGCAATCATCGCAAAACTCCTCACCCATGACAGCCAACCCCTAAAGACGCCGGAATCCCACACTGGATCTATCTTACAAGGCCGCACATTCAGCGGTGGAGTTCGCTGGGTGGCCATTATTCTTGTTATTCTCGGTGCGGCCCAGCTTGTCCGAGGTTGGGATTTTCATGTTCGAAAAGAAAAAGCCAAAGTCATCAATCCCTCATGGATGAATGGTGAGGCACGATTTGAAATGCCCGCTGAACTCGCTGGCTGGCGCTTAGTCTCTCAAAGACGCCCCGTGCCGAAGCGGGCAGCGTTTGAGGACGGTGTGTATTCGCACATCTGGCAATATGCCAAAGACGGTATCATTGCGACCATCTCGCTGGATTATCCGTTCTTTGGTTACCACGATGTTACGGTTTGCTCCGCATCGCAGGTTGGCAGATTGGGGGGCGTGGAATGGACCGCGCCACACCTGAAAATAATAACATCTCGGCGATGATCGTGGACCTTAAAAAACCCGGCGGGCTGAATGCCACTCTTCTCTACAGCACAGTGGACGAATCTGGCGTGTGGCTTGAAAACACTGCTTGGCGCTCCGCTTACGATGAGAATGGCAATTCTCTGGAGGATGGATCGCTCACCGCCCGCCTCGTTGCGCGTCTCCGCAAGATTCCCTACCTTAACTCTCAACACGACGATCAATTGAACTACCGCATCCAAGCTCTCTCTGCGGTTCAAGGTGGAATCGACGAAACCCGCCGACTCGCCTTGCAAAAATTTTTCCACGAAGCCCGCACGCAACTTGCCGCGCAATTTGTGGAAATAAAGATTCAATAAATCGGATGCAACGAGGGAAGAGGTTTTTGACACAATCAACCGAATAATCGGAATGACGTTCAGGCAATCGCAAGGAGCCTGAAATGCGTCCTCTGTTTCGAAAATATTCTTGGGTTGCTTGCTGAATCCGTCTTAACTCCCGCCTCGTATGACCGATGCGGAAGCCTTTATCGCTCTGAATATGGTGCCAAAGATCGGGCCGATTCGTGTCAGGCGACTTCTGGCTCAGTTTGGATCTCCCGCGGCGGTGTTGAGTGCTTCCCTTGCAAGCCTCCAGTCGACGGAGGGCGTTGGCCCGGAGGCGGCGAAATCTATTCACCACTGGCAGGATCACGTCGACCTCGCTGGCGAATTGCAGCGGGTGAAGGATTTTGGTGCCAAGGTGATCACTTTGGCATCCCCTGATTACCCCTCCCTGCTACGCGAAATTCACGATCCACCCACAGTTTTATATATCCTCGGTGACTTGCAGGAACGTGACCGCCATGCGATCGGGGTCATTGGAACCCGCAAGCCGAGCCATTATGCGAATGATTGCGCAAAAAAACTATCCTATCAGTTGGCGTATGCCGGGGTGACGGTTGTCAGCGGCTTGGCGCGAGGGATTGATACTGCCGCGCACCAAGGCGCGTTGGCGGCAAAAGGCCGCACCATCGCGGTTATCGGCAGTGGATTGCTCTCGATGTATCCGCCCGAAAATAAAGAACTCGCTGAAAAAATCGCCAAGTCCGGCGCGGTGATTACTGAATTTTCCATGCAGGTCAAAGCCGACCGACAGACCTTTCCGATGCGCAATCGCATTATCAGCGGATGTTCGTTTGGTGTCCTTGTTGTCGAAGCCGGAGCGCAAAGCGGTGCCCTCATTAGCGCCAATCAAGCCGGCGAGCAGGGGCGTTCGATCTACGCTGTTCCAGGGCGTATCGATAATCCCAACGCCATCGGTTCAAACCGTCTTCTCCAGCAAGGTGCAAAACTCATTACCTGCGCGGCGGATGTTCTCGATGACATGGGAATTTTATTTGCCGAAAAACCGAAGCTCACCCCCGCACGCGCGCCGGAGTTGACTGGCAGTGAACAAACCATCCACGATGCGATTGGGGAAGATGAAGCCCATATCGACGTGATTATCGACCGAAGCGGACTCGCCAGTCACATCGTCTCCTCGACACTTCTTTCATTAGAGATGAAAAAACTCGTCCGTCAGTTGCCTGGCGGTCGATTTGTTCGAACGGCCTGATTTTTTTAAACGCATCCCAAATTCTGCATTGGCCGAATCTTCACTGCAGAATAGTTTTCTAATATGAAACCGGCATTGAACTGGCAAACAGCCCAGAAATTTGAAGACATCCGCTACGAAAAGGCGGAAGGCATCGCTAAGATTACTATTAACCGCCCAGAGCGTCGCAACGCCTTTCGACCACTGACGGTTCATGAGATGCGCAATGCCTTGCAGGATGCGCGGGATGATTCCTCGATCGGTGTCATCATTCTCACCGGGGAAGGGGAGTTGGCTTTTTGCTCCGGCGGCAATCAGAAGATTCGAGGTGATGCAGGTTACTCCGATGAGGGCGGCGTCGAACGACTCAATGTTCTCGATTTCCAGCGGGAGATCCGCACCTGTCCGAAGCCAGTCATTGCGATGGTTGCTGGATGGGCGGTTGGCGGCGGTCATGTGTTGCATGTGATGTGCGATCTGACGATCGCCGCTGATAACGCGAAATTTGGTCAAACCGGCCCACGCGTTGGTTCTTTTGACGGTGGCTTCGGGGCCAGTTACCTTGCCCGTATTGTTGGCCAGAAAAAAGCCCGCGAGATTTGGTTTTTGTGCCGCACCTATGATGCCAAACAGGCTTTGGAAATGGGCCTCATCAACACAGTCGTTCCCTACGAGGAACTCGAAATCGAAACCGTGAAATGGTGTCGCGAAATCCTCGATAAATCTCCGCTCGCCATTCGCTGCCTGAAAGCAGCGCTGAATGCTGATTGCGACGGTCAGGCGGGACTCCAAGAACTCGCCGGAAATGCGACCCTCCTTTACTACATGACCGAGGAAGGCCAGGAGGGTCGGAATGCTTTCGTTGAAAAACGGAAGCCCGATTTCGGCAAATTCCCCAAACGGCCGTGAACCATACATTCGGGCATTATTTGCAGATCTGGATTCAGGCAAGCCGCCCGAAAACTCTTTTTGCAGCGATAACGCCAGTCCTGCTCGGAACATCCTGCGCTTTTTCCCAAGACAGAGGATCATTTACTGCGGCATTTGCTGCGTTGATCGGCGCGCTTTGCATTCAGATCGGAACCAATCTGGCGAATGATTATTGGGATGCTAAAAAAGGCGCTGATACCGCCGACCGTCTTGGTCCTGTTCGCGTCACGTCTGCTGGGCTTCTGTCTCCACGGGCTGTTTTGATCGGTATGATTTTGGTTTTTGGCGTGGCTTGTCTGGCGGGAATTGTCCTGATCGTGCAGGCAGGTTGGCCGGTTTTTTGGATAGGTATTATATCTATTCTTTGTGGGATTCTTTACACAGCAGGTCCGTTTCCACTCGCCTACATCGGCTTGGGAGACGTTTTTACCTTTGTATTTTTTGGTCCCGTGGCAACTGCGGGAACCTTCTTTGTTCAGACTCGCGAGATTTCTCTTCCGGCGATTGTGCTGGGATGTGTGCCGGGTGCGTATTCGGTTGTTCTGATTGCTCTGAATAATCTGCGCGACCGAGAATCGGATGTTGTTGCGAACAAAAAAACATTAGCGGTTCGGTTTGGTGATGCCTTCGCAAAGGCAGAGATCGCATTTTTTGCCTTCCTCCCGGCCCTGCTTCCTCTTGTTCTTTCTCTAATCTGGAATTTGCCGGATTTGTCGGAAGCCCTGATTGCTTCGTTGGTCGCCTTTGTTGGGGGATTGGCGATTGTTCGTTCGATCTATCGAATTCGGGACATGCGAGCGGTGAACGCGCTTTTTCCTCGAACTGCCATGGTGAGTCTTGTGGTTTCTCTTCTTCTCACTGTCTTTCTTTTGATGTGAACGGAATCACTCGCCATCTCTATGAGTTACCGCTCATTGGCGGGGATCTTCGCCGTGGTGTTTTAGTTGGCTATCAAGGCGGTTGGGGAGATGCAGCGCCTTGGCCCGGTTGGAGTCTTGAAAGTGTGGACGATGTTCTTGCCTGGGAGCCTCCGCAAAGTTTGCCGCCGTCCTTGCAATCAGCCATGGAAGC
>JBEIMO010000112.1:0-6304 GCA_040378625.1 Verrucomicrobiia bacterium
GACGACCGCCTGAAATCCTCCTTCCGCAATGACCTCGGCCAACCCGATTCCCGCTACACGAGTTTCGGCTTCCGCCTGACCATCGGCGAAGCTCACTAAGTCGATCCCGCAGGATAACTCCCGCGAAGCCTCTCCTCTGGGGTCAGTCCTGCATTTTGATTGTTAGCGTTGTTTCTTGAAATGCGTTGTGGTGTCCGCCGTTGATGACGGACACCACATTTCTAAGTGCGCCAAATAGCTGTTGAACAGCTTATTTGGTATTTCCATCCACCACCACGAATTCGTAGCCAATCGCTTTGAGACCATTGACGACCTCGGTGAGATATGTTGGCTTCAAATACCAGTGGAAGTAGAATCCAGCCCAACCATCACGCACAACCTTAAGGGCTTGGGCGCGACGGATCAAGTCAGCCGGGAATACTGGAGCACCGTCATCGCCGTTAGGATCGGGATAGCCGATCGTTTCCGGGATGCGTTTGATGCCATAGCTATCGCGATAGATGAATGGCGAGTTGAACTCATCGGGCTGTGTTCCTCCGGAAGAATTTGTGACGAAGAAAATAGCCCGGTCGCAGGCAAACGGATACAAGCTCGCGAAGACCTTGTAGTCAACCGGTGACGCAATGTAGTGAGGCGTGAGCCAACCGATTGGCGTGAAGCCAGCATTTTTAAGGATGTTCTGCCCTTGCAGGGTCCGGTTTTTAGCCCAAGTCGTGCTGTCTCCAGGAACAGGGCCGACATAGGATATTTTATTCGTTGCATCCAGAGTAATTCGATAGAATTCATAGTCTTCACCGCTTACTCCGCTGTAGGGATTCAACAATCCATCGATTTGGTGCGTTGTCCCGTGTTGGAGGATCTGCCCACCTAATGAAACCCACGTCTTGAGTTCTTTTCCCACTGTGGAATTCGCTGTGATGTTGAGTTTGACGGGCGTGCCGTTGTTGTAAACCCCCATCCAATCGCGGTATTGGGGAATGACGGAGATCAGGAACGGCACTTTGAGCAGGGTGAACACCTTCGTCAACGCCCTCAAACTTGGCCCGTCACATTCACGAGAAACATCCTCCACTCGGAAGTAAGCCCGATGGGTTTCCGGGTGATTGATGCCGAGCATGTCATGCAACAAGTCGGCAAAGGCGAGCGAGCGGTTCTCAAACGAAGTCGAGACCACCGGCATATCGGCTACGAACCAGAAGTTACCGCTTTGAACGATATAAGGCCAAACTGCACCAGCTCCATCCACCGCTGTCGCGTGAACCTTTACGATGTTCGGATCGAGAACCTGAATGTGGTTCAGGCCGGGATCCCAAACTTCTTTTTGAAGTGCTGTATTTTTATAAACGACCTTCGGATGATTCTCCGAAGCGTAATTTAAAAACTGGAAGCCATACTTACTCGTGAAGAGCGAGTCGTTCCAAGCGTATCTCCAGAGGTTGAAACCGGCCCATACGAACGGCTTCGTATTCGCATTCAGGTCCGCCTGAAACACGGGTGATAGAAGCTCATCGGAGTATGTGGATCCCAGATAAAAGGTGGCGTCATATTTTCCCAAATCGCCGATGAGGTATTGGCCCAGCGGTTTCTTGGTTACTTTTGACTCGAAGTGCGCCAAGAGGTTTTCCAATTTGAGCGCATACATGCCACCGAGCCACCCCCAAGTGCCAGTATCATCGTAAAGGATTAGGACATTAGGCACAGGCGTTGGCGCTACTGTTTGACTGAAGCCACGAACCGGAACGACCAAAAAGGCCGCAACCATTATGACCCCAATAAGCCACCGACTTATAACCCGAAGGCTTAAGTCGCTTTTGATGTGAGTTGAAGTTTTCATAGTTTTACTTTCTTGTCTTCAACTTCGTTTCGTTGGGCCAAAACGCTATGGGGCGATAACCCATAGGCCATTTGCAGGAAGACCCTAACATGATTGTATAATGTTTTTAGAAAACATTTAACAACAGTGATGCAACGGCCAACCGCCGTGTCCGCTCTACCTTGAAAGTGCCCCTGCACGGGACGTGAGCCAATGGTGAATATCTTTTATCACGATGTCCTTATCCCAATCATGCCAAAGGAGATGGTAGGCTTCGGGATAAATGTGAAGTGTTTTGTCTCCCGCGGGAATTTTTTTAAACCAGGCTTCGACCTGCGTTGATTTGACAAAGCAATCACATCCAGCGGCGAGGACGAGTGTTGGCAGGTTGATTGCGGGTGCGAAGGTGTGGCTTTTTTCGATGAGGTCGCCGAGTTCCACCAAAAACCGCATACTGAAATTGTTGATCTGGTGTGGTTGGGCACGCAGGGAATCCTGATACCCCCGATCCCGCGTTAAGGGTGGCGAGAGTGCCTTGGATTTAACAAACCGTCCGGGTGACAACCTGGTCTTCGGCGCAAGGGTGGCAATCAATCGCATCAAACCTCGAACGACACTTGGAACCGGCGTAGCTAAATCCACCACCGGCACTGAGAGGATCAATCCGGACAAGTTCACGCGATGTTTTTTCGAGCGCGCTCCATAGGCTGCTGAGAGCAACGCGCCCATACTTTCGCCCATTAAAAAAATCGGTTCATCGGGATGTTCACGCTGAATTGTTTGAAGAAATGTCTCGATGTCGCGCAGTTGATTTTCGAAATCAAGCATGACCCCGCGCCGCTCAAGCACAGGATCTTTTCCTTGGCCCCTCAAATCCATGGCATAAAAGGAAAAGCCCGCGATCTTTTCTGGTAGTGGATGAAATTGTTCTCCGGCGCCACTCATTCCATGGACACACACCACCGCTCCACGGCTTTCCTCGCGCCGCCACCGATGAGCCTGCCATTCCACTCCGTCGTGTGATTTCCAAGGAATTCTCATTGCTAATTTGCGTGAAGGCGATAGATCAAATCCCATGAAGCTCCGCCTCGCTGCCATTGCGTTAATTTTTCAATCCTTCGCCACATTTGCTGCACAACTTGATCTCGCTCTGGTGGAATTTCCAGAAACAAAGACATCCGAGTTGCTCCAAACCGCCCTTGCCAATGTGAATCTGGCAGAAATTACCAACGCAGACCGCACGGTGACCAAGGTTTCCTACCTCCAAAATGGCGAAGTTCTTTTTGCCCAGTCTTTGAATATCAACGGCGAATTCCGCACTTCCACCCGGCTTAAAAATTCGAAGGCCGATGTCGAAGGCCGCCTGCAAAATGGTCAACTCCAAGTGCAAATCACGCTTACCGAAGGCGTGGATGCGGGGCTTCGTCGTTTTTCAAAACGCATCTTTGAAGGCACCGCCCGTCTCACGCCTGGTCAGCCTTGCGTCATCTCCATTCGATCACTTTCTGGAAAAACCCGGACGATTGTAAAAAACCTTTCCGAGGTAAAAGAATTCAACACAAGCAACGTCATTATAGCCCAATTGAAGTAGACCGTTCGAGATGTAAAAAGGATGCGAACAACTTGGGAGTTTCTGTGGACATTCGGGAAAAACTCTCCGGTTTTCGGGTTTTGTTCAGAGGATTTCCAGAGATTCCACAGTTTATCCACAGATAACGTTTGCTGTGGAACACGCATCAATAAAGCGGGGAACAAGGTATTTTGAGTTTGTTCACACTATTAAGAAGATTGGTTAATTCCCCTTTAAAAAATATTTCTTAATACACGTTGTGAACAAATGGATTTTTCAGGGATGTCAAATCCGTGTTGTGCGATGATCCTCTTGGTTGGTCTCGTAAGAAAAATGAGCTTCAAATTAGATCATATTTTCCAATTCGTATGTTTGCTTTCGTGAAGCAATATCGATTACCCTTTGCGCGTGAAAAAATCGGTTCTTATATTTTTTGCGGCATTCTTTGTGTTCTGCGCCGCTGCCAGTGCGCATACGGGACAATTTTTTCATGAGGGATTGCATGCAGGATTTGCGCATCCATTTGGTGGATTCGACCATCTTCTTGCCATGATTGCTGTTGGCTTGTGGGCTGCGCAAATGGGAGGTCGAGCGACCTGGATTGTTCCATCAATATTTGTCGCGACCATGCTGGGTGGATGGATTTTGGGAATGCAGGGCTTTACTTTGCCTTTCCATGAACAAGGAATTGCGCTTTCCGTTCTTATGTTGGGATTGGCCGTGACGTTTGCTCTCAAACCAAGTCAGTGGGTGACTGCGTCAATCGTCGCTGTGTTCGCAATTTTTCACGGAGCTGCTCATGGCACGGAAATGCCGGTAAATGCTAACGCCTTTACTTATGTTTGTGGATTTCTACTCGCGACATTGGCACTTCATTCTTGTGGCGTTCTTTTTGCAAAAACAGTTTTGATTCAAAAAACTCTCGTTCCATCTGTCGGTATGATTATTGCCGCGTTTGGGCTCGTTTTTATTCTCTCCTGACACAATCCAAATCAACGAAATCATGTCCAAAGGCCCAGTCTCACAATTCATCGATCTCCACTATCGTCACTTCAATGCGGCAGCACTCAAAGACGCTGCCGAAGCGTATTCGCGGCATATCGACAATGGTGGCATCATGCTCTTGACCCTCGCCGGAGCGATGAGCACAGCGGAATTGGGAATCTCACTCGCTGAAATGATTCGTCAGGGAAAAGTCCATGGCATCGTTTGCACGGGAGCCAATCTTGAGGAGGATATTTTCAATCTCGTTGCGCATGATTTTTACGAGCGCATTCCGAACTACCGCGATCTGACGCCCGCTGACGAACAAGCCCTCCTTGATCGCCACATGAATCGCGTCACAGACACCTGCATTCCTGAAATGGAAGCCATGCGCCGCATTGAGGACGTCATCCTTCGCGAATGGATGGCTGCCGATCAAAAAGGCGAGCGCCTCTTCCCGCATGAATTTTTCTGGCGCATTCTCGACGCGCCGGATTTGCAAAAGAGTTTCCAAATTGATCCTAAACACAGCTGGATGATCGCAGCGAAAGAGAAGAACTTGCCTATGTTTGTTCCAGGCTGGGAGGACTCCACGCTTGGCAACATGTATACCGGCCACTGCATGGAAGGGGATGTGAAAAATGTCCACACCGTTCGCACCGGCATCGAATACATGATGTCACTCGCAGAATGGTATGCACCCACCAGCAAAAAGACGCCAATCGGCTTCTTCCAAATTGGTGGCGGCATTGCGGGTGACTTTCCGATTTGCGTTGTTCCGATGTTGCACCAAGACTTGCGCCGCACCGATGTGCCGCTCTGGGGCTACTTCTGCCAGATCAGCGACTCGACCACGAGTTACGGCAGTTACTCCGGCGCGGTGCCGAACGAAAAAATCACCTGGGGCAAGCTTGGTGCAAACACACCGAAGTATGTCATCGAGTCGGATGCCACAATCGTCGCCCCGCTCATCTTCGCAAAAGTTCTCGGCTGGTAAAAATTAACTGTAGAAGTCACAGAGACAAAATGAGCCGATGTTGGTCAAATCCCCCTTCTGTTAATTCTGTCTAAAAACTAAAGCAGCGATGCACATCCTCGACATTTTCAAATCTGGAAAACCGACGGTTTCCTTCGAGTTCTTTCCACCGAAAACCGCCGAGGCGCAGGCGCAGCTTTTTACAACAATTCGCGATCTCGAAACGATCCGTCCGGCATTTGTCAGTGTCACCTACGGAGCGGGCGGCTCCACACGCGAACTCACGCATGATCTGGTTCTGCGGCTCAAAACCGAAACCACGCTGGATCCAATTCCTCACCTCACATGCGTGGGACACAACGAAGAGGAAATTACCCGCATATTGGAACGTTACGCCGCCGCTGGTGTCAGCAATATTCTGGCTCTCCGGGGCGATCCGCCGCGTGACAGACCTGACTACGACCACTCGCGCGATACGTTTCCGCAAGCTGCGGCGTTGGTGAGTTTCATTAAAAAATTCAGCGGCCATCCCGATAAACGCGGATTCGGCATCGGGGTTGCCGGATTTCCGGAAGGTCATCCTGCCACGCCCAACCGTTTGATTGAAATGGATCACCTCAAAGCCAAGGTGGATGCCGGTGCCGACTACATTTGCACACAATTGTTCTTTGAGAACCGGGATTTTTACGACTTCCGTGAGCGGTGTGACATCGCAGGAATCCGAATTCCGATTGTGGCCGGCATTATGCCTGTCACCAGTGTATCTTCCATGAAACGCATGGCCGAACTCGCCGGCGGGGCCCGCTTTCCAGCACGTTTGTTGAAAGCCCTCCAGCGCGCGGGCGACGCGCCAGAAGCCGTGCGTCAGATTGGACTCCACTACGCCACCGAGCAATGCGCCAACCTCCTCGACAACGGCGTTTCAGGCATCCACCTCTACACGCTCAACCAATCCACCGCC
>JBEIMO010000113.1:0-6278 GCA_040378625.1 Verrucomicrobiia bacterium
AGCAAAGACCCTGAGCCAGCCATATCCTGAACGACTCCCGCCAAGAGATCAGCGGCACCATCATTCACTTGAGAAAATCCACGCGGCCCCTGTTTTTCACGAAGTGTGAGACGCGAATCATAACGCGGACGCGATTCCCTCAACGCCGTCAATTCGGCATTTACGGCCTCGCTGGCAATCGGACACCAACTCACATCAACCAGATCATGCGACTTGCGGTGATAAAATCCCACATCGCCACGGCTCACATGCACAGAAATCCGGTTGCGGTATCCCCACTCGCGCGGCGAGGCCAGAATGGTTCGAACCTCCACGTCGGAAATTCCTCCCACACGACGCAGCAAATCCACGACCTGGGCGCTTTTGATCTCGATCTGCAGCGGGTAGTCCATGTGTTGATAGGCACAACCCCCACACTCACCAAAGACCCGGCATCGAGGGTCAACACGACGAGGCGAAGCCTCCAGAACCTTGAGCAGATCCGCCTCGGCGAGGTTCTTTTTTGATTTCACCACCTGCACCTGCACGCGTTCTCCCGGAAGAGTTCCGTGAACAAAGCAAACTCTTCCATCCGGCAGGCGCCCAATTCCGGCGCCACCATAGGCTATTCTTTCAATTGTGATCGTTGTTTCCAATGCGCGGAGCTTAGTCGGCCACTGTGATTCCTCAAAACAAAACCTTACCCTTGGTTTCAAAAGAATGTGCACCCGGCGGGGGTCGAACCCACAACCTACGGCTTCGGAGACCGTCACTCTATCCAATTGAGCTACGGGTGCTGAACGGGTTGAGTGTCCGTCAGGGCAGAAAAGAAATCAAATCCAAATCCCCGATTTATTCACCGAATGGGCATGGACATTTGAAAATCTGCTTCCACTCAGACGATCGGCCGCTAAATTTGACGCCCTTATGGAGACAACGTTGATATTACTGAAACCCGATTGCATCACAAGTCACAGGGCTGGTGAGGTCATCAAGCGATTTGAAGATGCCGGATTCCAGATTCGTGGCTGCAAAATGTTTCGTGCCGATGCGAGCCTGCTGCAGGAGCATTATGCTCACATCGCTTCGAAACCATTTTTTCCTGAGGTAGAAAACTTCATGAAATGCACGCCCCTCATTGCTCTGGCTGTGGCGGGCAACAACGTTGTAGAACGCGTTCGCGACTTGCTCGGACCTACAGATTCTACCAAGGCGCCGAAAGGAACGATTCGCGGAGACTTTGGTGTCACCGTCATGAAAAACGTGGCCCACGCCTCGGACAGCCTTGAAAATGCAGCGATTGAATTGAACCGTTTCTTCAAGGACGGAGAGCTTTTCGATTATTCGATGACCCTCCCGGGTTAATCGACCCAGAGAGGTTCAACCTTCTCGATCATTCCATCGAACCGCGATCATTCAAAAAAGGCGTTGGCGGTTTGGCAAATCCATCACCACATGATTCCGACTGAGCACAACGATCCCATCAACACACGCATTCTGTCTGTATCCGAGGATAAAATCCCCGGTTTTTCGCGGGAGCCTTTTTTAGAAATATCGCGACAGAGTGGTGTTGATCTCCCCGTCGTTCTCGAGCGGATTCGTGCGATGTTGGAAGCGGGCACCATTCGCCGGGTGCGCCAGACTCTTCTCGCCACCAATCTGGCGGAAGGCGCCCTTGTCGCCTGGAAAGTTCCTGCGGATAAATTGGACGCCGCATTTGATTTCATGTTCCGCGAGGATCCCTTCTCTGGACACGTGGTCATTCGCTCGACTGATGCCAAGATCCCCGGCGAAGCCTACAAGCTCTGGACAACTCTGAAAGTTCCAGCCGGTCAGTCGCTCGACGAACATTGCCACTTGCTCATGAAGCTTACCGGCGCGGAAGCTTACCGGCTCATGCCTGCGAAAGGAATTTTTGCACTGGGCGTAGGTCATGTGCGCCGCAAAGCGATCGAGCCTGGCGACCGCTCACAAGCTCTCGCACGAATGCTCCGAACCGGTGTGGTTCACCTCAATGATCACGAATGGCGCGTCTTGGTTTCTCTCAAACGGGAACTCGCCCCCTCGGAAATTGCCGAGCCTGTTTGGGCCCACCGTGCCGAGGAAGCGGGAGTTTCATTAGATGAGTTTTTTGCTGTGGCGGAATCCCTCCAGGAACGCAAACTTCTGGGTCGCTTTTCCACATTCCTCGAACACGTTAAACCCTCACAAACCGGAGTGCGCGTGACCCGCTTTAACGCCCTCTTCCATTGGGCTGTGCCTGTGGGACGCGAAGAGGAAGCGGGAGCGCAAATTGGACGTCATGAATGCCTCACCCATTGTTACTGGCGCGAAGGCGGCCCGGATTTCAACAACGTCAACATCATGGCCGTGGCCCACGGCACCGACAAAGACCGCGTGCTGAAGTTTAAAGATGCCATCGACCAGCATGTCGCCGAAGAAGGTATCCCGGTCAGTTACACCAACGTCTTCTGGGGCGGACGCAGCGAAATCAAACCGTCGGAAATTTCCCCGTTCGTCTACACCGAATGGCATGCCAAATACGGCAGGTAAGTCGGACAGGATTGCAGGATTTTGTGGATTTACAGGAAACAGCGATGGAGCCCTAACATGTCCTGTAAATGATGTTAATCCTCTCTAAATCCAAACTTATCGCCTAAGTTCGTTATCGCCTAAGTTCGCTACAAAATTCGGCCATACGTTCCATGGCGATTTTGATTTGATCCAAGGCGGTTGCAAAGCTGCAGCGCACATGCCCCTCCCCGCCTGAACCAAATGCGGTTCCGGGAACGACAGCCACTTTCTTTTCCTTGAGAAGCTTCATGGAAAAATCACGACTGGTAAGACCAGTGGAAGTGATTTTTGGGAACACATAAAAAGCACCCCGCGGGCTGGCGCACTCGAGTCCCATTTCGTTCAGGGAACTCACAATAAAATTCCTACGGCGTTCATACTCACGACGCATCATCTCGACACTCGGTTCACCGCGCTCCAGCGCTTCAATCGCGGCATCTTGACCCATGATTGATGCACACAGAATCGAGTATTGGTGAATTTTCATCATCGCCTCAATCAACTCCGCAGGCGCGCAGGCAAAGCCAATCCGCCACCCGGTCATCGCAAAAGCCTTGGATAATCCATGGAGAAAAACCGTGCGTTCCTTCATTCCCGGCAATGCGGCAATGCTTGTGTGCGAGCCATTGTCATAGATGAGTTCGCTATAAATCTCGTCTGTGAGCACCACCAGATTGTGACGTGCACAAACGGAAGCAATTTTTTCCAACTCCTCCGGTTTCATTGAAGCCCCGGTCGGATTGGTCGGAAAATTCAACATCAGCACACGAGTGCGCGGTGTGATGGCTTTTTCCAAATCCTCGGCACGCAAGGCAAAGCCTTCCTCCGCACGAGTGGTCACAGCCTTCGGCACACCGCCAGCCATAATAATGCTGGGCGAATACGAAACATAACAGGGCTCGTGGTAAACCACCTCGTCACCCGGATTGAGCAGAGCACGCAGAGCAAGATCGATCGCCTCGGAAACGCCCACGGACACGAGGATTTCACTCAGGGGTTCGTAGCGGATGCCAAAATGTTTTTGAACGTAATCCGAAATACTGCGGCGCAAGCGGGGCAGTCCCAGATTGGATGTGTAGCCGGTGCGACCTTTTTCCAATGCGTAGATCGCCGCCTCACGAATGTGCCAGGGCGTGGCGAAATCCGGTTCACCAATTCCCAAGGAAATAACATCATCCATCGACTGGACGATTTCAAAAAAGTCACGGATTCCCGAACGAGGGATTCCACGGATGTGGTCAGCGATGGCGATACTCACGGCGAGACAGAAAGGCGTTCCGAGCTGGGATCGAATTGGTGAAATGTGCCGTTTTCCTTGTAGGTTTTCAGTCGGAAATGCGTCGCTGTCGCCTGCACGGCATCGATTGTGCTAAGGCGCTCCGCAACGAAGGCCGCGGCCGCTCGGAGGTTTGGCGCTTCAACAAGGATCAGCAAATCATAGCCCCCGCTCACCAGATAGCAGCTTTTCACCTCCTCAAATTTCGCAATCCGTGAAGCAATGCGGTCAAAACCGCCATCACGCTCGGGAGTAATTTTTACTTCAATCACGGCCGTGACTTTATCGGTCTCCCACTTCTCACGATTGAGGATCGGTTGGTATCCCAAAATGACGCCATCGGCTTCGAGTTTGGCAATAGCCGCCTCGACCTCCGGAGTCGTCATGTTGAGCAAACGCGCCATGTCTGAGCGCGGCATGAGCGCGTTTTGTTGAAGCAAATCGATAATGGCATCCATGATTCCTTCATCATGAAAACCTGCTTCACACTTGGCAAGCATGGTTCAAAAAACTTGCGTCAAAAATGCTACACACGGCCCTTTGACAGAGTCGGATTTTTCAACTAATTCGGCGCAAATTCGTCTCCATGCCATCCCATTTCTTCCGAAATTATCGCCTTTTCCTGATCAGCATCCTTCTGCTTGGCGGCATTATCCCGACTCACGCCAACGAACCCTTGGGACTCCAAGAAATAAGCGCCCAGGACCATCAAGCCCTCCTCGCGCATGTCGGGAGGGACGCCGCCGTCGAAGGCATTGTTGTTTCCGTTGGGAGAACATCGAGTGACAAAATCCGCTTTCTGGATCTCACGGACAACCCAACAAATGGGTTCGTCGCCGCGCTATTTCCCGTTGTTTTTAATGAGGTCGGCGAGATGGAAAAATGGATCGGTCAAAAAGTCCGCATCACAGGAAGCCTGGAAAAGTATAAAGAGAAAACCCAAATAAAAATTTTCAACGCCAAGCAAATTCAAATCCTGCCCTCGACCGAGACAGCAAGCGCTCCCGAGAAAAAAGATGAACGCTGAAAGTCCCCTCTGAAAATGGAACTTTAGCGAGACAGTGGGGGCACACGGATTCGAACCGTGAACCAAGCAGTTATGAGCCGCCTGCTCTGACCGTTGAGCTATGCCCCCTTGAAATTCATCGCTGATACCACCGAAATACAGGGTCTCAGCTTGATTAATTATCAGTGTCTTATTATGCCCGCATTTTAATTTGTGGCAAAATAAAATGTGAGCAAGAGGGAGTCCTTTTGAGCGATAACAAATGAGCCGTAAAACGACCTTTCTCCGCAGTCATTTATACCTAAAGCAGCTTGCTTTTGGATTTTTGGAAAGGACCACAGGCGTGCTGTTTGAGTTCGATGAACGCGAGCAAATTAATCAGTCTTCACACCGCCGGGACAGTTGCCTCCTTCTTGCGCGAAGCAAAGTCCAATTTCAAAGAGACATTGGTATTAGATGGCAAAGATCTCAACAGCCCGTCTGCTTCGACGATCAAAAACCCATTGACCATAGGAAAACTATTTGGCAAAAATACCAAATATCTTATGAATCAGCAATCACTCCGCCACTCAGCAAAGGAGAGGTCGGCCATCGTCAAAGCGATGGCCCACCCAACGCGTTTGCTGGTTATGGAGGTTCTTACGCAGGGAGAAAAATGCGTGAACGACCTCACTCTTCTTGCGGGCTGTGATGTCACAACACTTTCAAAGCATCTTGCTTTGATGAGGCGGGCAGGATTGCTTCAGTGTGAAAAGCGCGGGGTAAGCGTCTTTTACCAGATCGCCTGTCCGTGCTTTCTCGAGTTCTTCCGCTGCATCGACCTCATCAAACTGAATCAAAGCCTTCAGCAACGCTGTGAGGCTTGTTAGACGAACCTTATCATTGGCAAAATCACCAAATAAAATCTTATGAAATCCAGCGCCTTCGTTGCTTCTCTCAAACAAAATCCCACACTCAACCTCAGATTCGTGCTGCCGGATGGCGGCATTGTTCCCTTGCACGCCCACATCACCGAGGTAGGGCGAGTGGACAAGACCTTCTTTGATTGCGGAGCCACCTTCCGCAAAAGCTCGTTTCTCTGCCTGCAAGCCTGGGTGGCCGACGACACGGACCACCGTCTCCCGGCTGGAAAACTGGCGGACATCATAGACCGGGCCGCTCCACTCTTTCAGGGCGATGACCTCGAGGTGGAACTCGAATACGAAGACGGGCTCATTTCGCAGTTCCCTGTGGAATCTCTCTCTGTCGATGGGGAGTCTGTTGTTGTTTTTCTTTCCACGAAACACACGGATTGCCTCGCGAAGGACATCTGTCTCGCTCCTGCACAAGAATCCGAAGGCTGCTGTTCCGGCTCCGGTTGCTGCTGATTTTTTAAAACATGACCACCAAACCTCTCGTTCTCATCCTCTGCACGGGGAATTCCTGCCGCAGCCACATCGCCGA
>JBEIMO010000114.1:0-6277 GCA_040378625.1 Verrucomicrobiia bacterium
CCGATGGTAGTGCTTCTATAGGTTGTGCGAGAGTAGGTCGTTGCCAGTATTATGCCCGGTGTCTTGGAAACAGGACACCGGGCTTTTTTTTTACGCCCCGCTGGCGCCAATTCGAAATGCCAAAATTCGAAATGAGGGAATTCGAACGACGATCTTTATTACCTGGCGTGGCGTGCCGCAGAAAATTTCCGCCCTCGCTTCCTATGGGACCGAAAAAAGCACGATTCGGTTAGTGTTTGTTCCCTCGGTGTTGTTTTTGATTCCCCAGCAGTGCGATGTCTTGGTGAATTTTTGGACATTGATAAAAATCTTTGCCTGGTTCATTCCGAGACGTTTTCCTGCTTCGAGCACGAGTTCTTCCATTTTGATTCGCCCTTTTTTGACTTCGCCGACTTCGATGCCGATGTGGCCGCCGGATTTGACAATACGAACCATCTCGCGAAGGGCGTTGCCAAATTGGTCTGTCCATACGGCGGGGGATGACGTCAGCTTGGGAATATTTTCAGGGTTGATTCCTGCAAACCAGCATCGAAGCCAGTTGTCCTTTCGATAGTTCACGACATCCAGAAATGGTGGCGAGGTCACAACCAAGGACACGGAATTGTCACTCAAGTGGGCCATCTTTTCCGCAAGGCCAGTTGTGATCTTGTGGCGCGAATAGATCTTTTGAAGATTTTCGGCCTGCGATCTGGTGAGGTTTCGGAGAAGAGAGCGTGATTTTTTGAGTATCAGCGCGGCGACATCCCGTTGGGGCGGATGTTGATGATGACGGGTATTGATTTCCAATTGCCTTGAAACCGGCACGGCCTGATTTGGCGGCATGGTGCGGACGGAGAAAAATCCTGCGGAGTGCCCGCTCAGTCGATTGAGGGCGACGAGTCGAATCCATTCATCAACGGCGTCCAGTTTCTGCGTGCGTTCACGTTCGAAAAAATACTCTCGCAGAGCGGAGATTTCCTGGAGCGTTTCGGGATGGTAAAAAGCCAGAAGATCTTCATCCAGATTGGAGGAAAGCTCCCAGGGGATGACAGAAAGTCTGCTGGCCACTTCACTGATTTCCGGGGGGTTCAGTCGAGGGCGAACGAGCATTTCGCCTAGCGGGTTTGCGTCAATGCCTACAGCTATTCTTTCCAAGAGTGCAGCTTCCAGAGGAGTGGTGCCGCGTCCCATGAAGGGATCGCAAACTTTATCTCCTGGGCGAGTGAAGCGTTCGATGAAATAGGCAGCCAATTGTGGTTTGAAACAGCCTCGATAAGAAATTTCGTGCAAGGAATGGGCGAGGCGTTGCCCTGCGGGCCATAAGTTTCCTGATTCTATGGGATATCCGCTTGTGTTCATTGGCGGAGCAGGGATGTGGCAAAAGTGATTTACGCTGGGAACGAGCGGGACGCTGCCGCGAAGTCTTGGGCGGCCTTTTGAATATCAGCGGCCACATTCGCTCGCGGTTGAGCAAATTTCGGACGGAACCATGGAGAAATTCCAATGACATCATGGAGGACGAGAATTTGACCGTCACACGCCGAACCGCTGCCAATGCCGATTGTCGGGCAGGAGATTTTTTTGGTGAGGGATTCAGCAACGGGAGGGTGAACGAGTTCCAAGACAATCGCGCTGACGCCCGCTTTATCGAGTGCTATGGCGTCTTGGGTGATTCGGTCTGCTTCGGAATCCGATTTTCCTTTGATGTGGTAGCCGCCCTCCTCCAAGACACGCTGGGGAAGCATCCCGAGATGGCCGATAACAGGGATGCCGTTGCGCAAGATCGCATCGATCATGGGCAGACATTCGATGCCACCTTCGATTTTAACAGCATCAGCACCCGCCTCGCAGATGAGTCGGGAGTTTTCCACCGCCTGAGCTGGTGTGAGGCAACTTCCGGCGGGGAGATCCGTGACGATGAGTGTTTTTGAGGCTCCACGAGCCACGGCACGCGTGTGGTGGAGCATATCAGCCATAGTTACTTGGGTGGTATCCGGGTGGCCAAGAACAACCATTCCGAGCGAGTCGCCAACGAGAAGCAGGTCGAGACCGCAATCATCGAGCAGGCGGGCGGTCGGGTAGTCGTAAGCCGTGAGGCACGCGAGCTTGTGGCCTGACATTTTCGCTTCGCGGAGCTGGTTGGGCGACTTTTTCATTTCTCAAAAATCAGCGAAAACTTTTGGCGCATCATGGAGTGAAAAACTTTTCCTGTGAGCTCCAATAGGTGTGTGCCATCCCGGGAGGATGCGATCGGGGCAGATATCAGCCAAAGGGAAAACAACGAACGGGCGTTCGGCGATGCGCGGATGGGGGAGTTCGAGCGAGGGCAGGCGGAAACTCAAGTTGTCGAAATAAAGCATGTCCAAGTCGATCGTGCGCGGCGTGTGGAAGCCATGCTCGCGCGGTCGTCCAAGGAGTTGTTCGATGCGTTGGAGCTCTGACAGAAGATCCAAGGGCGGCAGGGAGGAGGCCATTTCAATCGCCGCATTCAGAAATAGTGGTGAGTCGGCAGGGCAATCCGCCGGTTCCGTTTCATAAATGCGGGAGCAGAGAAATGGACCGGAATCTTCGTGAAGGGCGAACAGGTGATTGCGGGCGGCGCGGAGGTGTTGAAGCCGGTCATCCAGATTCGATCCCAACGCGATGCCAACTCTCATCGCAGCCCCAGAACGTCCTGCATGTCGTAGAGGCCGGGTTTTTGGTGGAGTGCCCACTGGGCGGCACGGAGAGCGCCTTTGGCAAACGTGTCGCGGCTCGAGGCCTTGTGGGTCAATTCCACCCGCTCGCCGACATTTGCAAAAATCACGGTATGATCGCCGACAACATCGCCGCCCCGGATCGCGTGCATGCCGATCTCGGTGGGAGTGCGCTCGCCAACCATGCCTTCGCGGCCATGCCTGACGTCTTTCGTGTAATCAAGTTCGCGAACTTCCGCGAGAATTTCAGCGAGTCGGCGTGCGGTGCCGCTTGGAGAGTCTTTTTTCAGGCGGTGGTGCATTTCAACGACCTCGAGATCGAAGTCTGTGCCGAGGATCTCGGTGGCCTTGCGGGTGAGCCAAAAAAGGGTGTTCACGCCCACGCTGAAGTTGGGGGCAAAGACGATTGGAATCCGTTTGGCGATTTCAGCAATCTTTTGACGGTCGGCTTCATCGTGCCCGGTGGTGCCGATCACAAGCGGCTTGGCGGCATTGGCGCAGGCTTCAGTAATCGAAACCGTGGATGTCGCATGAGTAAAATCAATGACGGCATCGCAGGATGGAAGCGCGGCGGCCAGATTGTCTCCGGCATCAAGGCCTGCGGCGAGTGAGAGGCTGGAATCCGCATGAATACAGGAAATCAAAGCCTGTCCCATACGCCCTTTGCTGCCGTTGATGATAACCCGTGTGCTCATAGTCCGCAGGCTTTGAGGGTGGCCGTTAATTTCTCCGCATTGGAGGCAGACATCTCGCAGAGCGGGAGCCGGACGTCAGCCGTCATTTTACCCAAGCGGGCGAGGGCGAATTTCGCAGGAACCGGATTGGGCTCGATGAAAAGGTCTTTGAAAAGCGGGTAGTATTTTTGGTGGATGGCGCGGGCCTTGGCGGATTCGCCTGCGAGTTGATGGCGGACCATCGTGCTCACCACAGCGGGAATCAAGTTCGTGGCGACACTGATCACTCCCACGGCCCCAACCGACATAAAGGGAATGGTCAGGGAATCGTCTCCGGAAAGGATTTCAAAATCCTCGGGCAAAGCGGCGCGGAGTTGATTGACGCGCTCCACGGAACCGCCCGCTTCCTTGATGGCGCGAATGTTTTTAAAATCCTTCGCCAATCGAGCGGCGGTTTCGACCCCAATTTCAATGCCGCAACGTCCTGGAATGCTGTAGAGCACGATGGGAATGTTGACGCATTCGGCAATCGCCTTGAAGTGACGATAGAGACCTTCCTGACTCGGCTTGTTGTAATAAGGCGCCACGAGTAGGGCCGCATCGGCGCCGAGCTTTGCAGCTTCTTGCGTCAAGGCGACAGCCTCATTGGTAGCATTCGAGCCGGTCCCGGCAATCACGAGGCAACGACCGGCGGCTGTTTTGATCGCGACATCGATGACCTTGAGATGTTCCTCATGGTCGAGCGTTGGCGATTCGCCGGTGGTCCCGACAGGGATAATTCCGGTAACTCCGCCGGCGATTTGTTCTTCGATCAAAGCCTGGAAGGCCGGAATGTCAAAAGCACCATTGCGAAATGGTGTAACGAGGGCCGTGTGTGTGCCTGCAAATGTCATAGTGTCTATGGTTACAAAGAAATTGTGCCCTCGAAAACAAAATCCGCAGGGCCAGTGAGGCGAACGTTTTGAAATTCGGTGGCGCCAGATTTTTCAAAACTCACGCTTAGCGTGTCTCCACCGCGCACCTCCACATGGATTGGAGATGGTGCTCCCGTGGCCAGAGCGTGCAGGAGTGCTGTGGCGCAAACCCCCGTGCCGCAAGCCAGCGTCTCGTCCTCCACCCCGCGTTCATAGGTGCGCAAAATCAGGCGATCCGATTTTACAACCTGGGCGAAATTGGCATTTGTCCCTTTGGGTGCGAACGCCGCGTGGTAGCGCAAGGCCGACCCTTGGGCGCGGATTTCGATGTTTTCCACATCGTCCACAAATGCGACGGCGTGAGGAACTCCGGTATTTAAAAAATGGATGTCGAACGTGCGGCCTGCGAGGTCCAGAGATTGTGGAGCCATGAGGTCGCGAGGGATCCCCATGTCGAGAGTGACGAGATCGCCATTGAATTCGGCAACAATCAGGCCAGCCTGCGTTTCAAAGGTGACAGAGGATTTGGAGGCGGGCAGAAGGCTCGAGGCAAAGCGGGCGAAACAACGGGCTCCATTGCCGCACATTTCGGCCTCTCCGCCATCGCTGTTGTAGTAGCGCATGCGGAAATCAGCGCTTCCCTCAGCAGGTTCGACAGCAAGCAATCCATCCGCGCCAATGCCGCGATGACGGTCGCAGAGTTTCTGAATTTGCTCGCGGTTCAGCGATTGGGAACCGGTGCGGTTGTCGAGAACAACGAAGTCATTGCCTGCGCCGTTCATTTTGGTGAATCGAATGTCCATGCTGCAAAAATCCTATCCGCCGTGGCGTTGTTCTGCAATCCCGCCAGCGGCGTCTTCTATTTGGTCTGCATTTTGAAAACGCCGTTCCAGTTTGCCTCAGGTGGATTCGCTTTAAGGGACAGGGCGCGCTCCAGCATGACGTTTGAGGGCGTTGAAGGGGAATCCGGGTTGAGCTCGGGACGATTTGGTTCCAGCGTGGCTGCGAGTTCGAATCGTGAGATCGCCTCATCCCAGCGCTGGCCGCGGTAATGCTCGATGCCCTGCGCATAGATTTCAATGCAACGGCTGATTTCCTCGGTCAGATCGCTGCGCAGGCAGACGACTTCATACATCTCAGCGGGTTCTTTGCGGCCTTTGACGATAATTTTATCGAGGAAGCGAAACACGCAGTCGTCACCGGCGAGTTGAGCGGCTTGCATCGTTTCGCCGGTGATCATCGTGTAGGCGCCGTAGCTCTTGGAACCGCTCTCGCAGCGCGCGGCGAGGTTCACGGTGTCGCCCATCATGGTGTAGTTGAAACGGCGGTTCGACCCCATATTTCCAACGGTCGCAAAACCAGAGTTGATGCCGATGCGCATTTGCATGCGAGGAACGATGCTTGGCCACTTGTCGCCCTCCGAGGCCCATTTGGCGCGGAGTTCCCCGAGGCGTTTGTGTAAAAGCTGAGTGGCGATGCAGGCTTTGAGCGCATGGTTTTCCAAAGGCGCGGGAGCGTTGAAGATGCCGACAATCGCGTCGCCGATGTATTTGTCCACATAGCAACCCGACTCGATGAGAATATCCGTCATAGCTGTCAGGTATTCATTCATCAGGGCAACAAGTTGCGGTGGGGTCAGAAGTTCGGAGAAGCCCGAGAATCCTTGAACGTCCGAGAAAAATGCCGTGATCTCGGCATCGATTCCGCCGAGTTGAGGTTCCTCACCGCTATCGATCATTTTTTCCACCAGCGCAGGCGAAAGGTAGGTGCCGAACATGCCTTTGATGCGGCGTTTTTGGTTTTGTTCGTTGCCGAGTTGGAGCAGCGCGCCAGCGAACGTGCAGGAAACAACCACTCCCAGTGGGGCCACTAAAGGCAGAATGATGTTGTAGCGATTGAACAGCCAGAATGCGCCGCCGGTATATAGCCCCACACAGAGGAGTGCGCTCAGTTTAGCCACGCGGGAGTATCGCGCAGGAACAAGGGAAAAGGATGCGGCGGCGAATCCCAAACC
>JBEIMO010000115.1:0-6246 GCA_040378625.1 Verrucomicrobiia bacterium
CATCACATCATGCACCTTCATCACCTCGGCGAAATCCTCCGGGGATCGGATTCCTGCGAAACGCCTCGTCAACTCACGGTCGTCGATGTCGGCCTGGTGATCGCGCAGCTCAGGATCCTCGAAGATTGTCGTGACGGCATCGAGGCGGAAGCCGTCCACTCCCATGCGAAGCCAATGGCGCACCATGTCCCACATGGCCGCCTTCACCTCAGGGTTGCGCCAGTTCAGGTCGGGCTGCTCCTTCAGATAAAAGTGGTAGTAATATTGGCCGGTCGCCGGGTGTTTTTCCCAAGCAGACCCGCCGAAGCCGGAATACCAGTTGTTCGGCTCCGCGCCATCGCATCCCTCGTGCCAGATATACCAGTCCCGCTTGGGATTCGTGAGACTCGAAGCGGACTCCACAAACCACGGGTGCTCGACGGAGGTATGGTTCAGCACCAGGTCAAGCACAACGCGAATGCCCCGCTCGTGCGCGGCATCGAGAAACTTCTGGAAGGCCTCCATGCCGCCGTATTCCGGTGCGACATCGCGATAATCCGCCACATCGTAGCCGCAGTCGCGAAAAGGCGAGGGGAAGTGCGGCGACAGCCAGATCGCGCCGATTCCAAGATCGCGCAGGTGGTCCAACCGCTCCGTGATGCCATGAAAATCACCGATGCCATCACCATTCCCATCGGCAAAACTTCGCGGGTAAATCTGGTAAAATACGGCGGTCTGCCACCATGGCTGTGCGGTCGGGTTGCTTGTCATATCTTTTCCTCATTCGTGCCGAACCAATTGGCGTTTGTTTTCGTAGGGGTGATCATGATTGGCAGTATTCTATAACACTTTTTAGAACTGTCTAATTAAAAAAGCGTCTACCTCTTTCCTTGCGCCTGAAGTCTCCCGGATTTTCATCGCGGCTTTGCTCTCATCTCCGACTAAAATATAAAAAAATAGAGATTCTGTGGAATCCTGCTCTCAATCGATTTGACGAAACTTTTTTCTTTATGAATTCTAAAAGTGATCTACATAAATAATGCCATTATCTCTCAGCTCCCCATTTCAAAAACCAGCACCCCTTAAAATGTGCCCCCCCCATCCACAGAACACCTTGGAGGGCCAACCTCCGGCCTGACCCAAATTTCAAGCACGGAAGGCGTCGAATGACTCTCAGACTCTACTCAATGTTGTTAACCCAAACTCGCCATTTCCCTTCTAAATTGGGCAAGACCCTCAATAAATAGAAAACAGGAAAAAATGATCATCACAAAAAAAACATGCGCTGCCATCTTGATTGCAACGCTTCCCGTAGTGAATTCCTACGCCGAAGAGCCGCCCGCAAAAAATTCCTCCTGGTGGCAAAGCTGGCTCTCATGGTTGGGCGTGGGGCAGGAAGAAGTCCAAAAAGCCGAGCCGACCAAGCCGCTTCTGTTCGATTTCGGAACGACAACTTCGGCTTTGGCCGATGGGTTCACCGCCGTCACGCCGGACTCCGCGTGGTCGCCCGAGGCCGGATTCGGTTGGGTGGACAAACCGGCGCTCACTGCGGTCGAAAAGGCTGAACTGACCAATATCAAAATTCAAAAACGCACAATCACGGTGCCTTACACAACGGATTCTTTCGAATCCCCTCCGGTGTTCCTCAACGCGCTGAGCAAGGATCATGTTTCCGGAAACTCCACGGCCACCTTCCGCGTCGCCGTCCCCAAGGGCGCCTACAAAGTTTGGATTCTGCTCGGTTCGCCCGGTGGTAATGGCGACAAGAGCCGTCCGATTCGCTATATGGTCTGGGACACCCGCATCGCCTGCGGCAATCGTGAAGTCAGTGCCACCTTTCCCGGCGAAGACGAGGCCCGCGTGCTGACGATGGATGTCGTCTCCGATGGAACGCTCGATTTCGCCATCAGCACCCGCAGTCGTTGGCTGCTCAATGGCATGGCCATCGTGCCGGCGGCACAGTGGGACGCGGTGAAAGCCGAAAAGCTGGCGCGTTACGAGCAGGATATCTATCTCCTGCCGGAGGAGGAGTGGGCCAAGTGGACCAAGACGGAGCACGAGGAAAAGAACCCTATGCCCGAGTTCACCAAGCAGGAACTTGATCGTGGTCTGGTCACCTACACGCGCAGCTACATCTCGAACATCTGGCCGAACACCGCGCCGCTGCGCTCGGAGATCGATGCCCCGGTGCGCGCTTTCGCCACGCCCGGCGAATACGAGCCGCTCAACTTCGCCATCCTGCCGCTGCAGGACTTGAAGGATGTGCGAGTGCAATTCTCCGATCTGAAAAGCAAGAATGGCCAGAGCATCAGTGCCTCCTCGATCGACACGCGCTTCGTCAAATACATGTGGACGCGGCCGAATTACAATTGTCTTTACACCACTTACCGCGCTCCCGATGTCCTCATGCCGATGGTCCCGAGCGACCTGACAAAGGGGGAGAACTTCCGCGTCTGGGCGACCGTGCGCGTGGGCGAGGGGACTCCCGAGGGAATCTACAGCGGGAAAGCCAACATCTTCTCCGGGGGCAAGAAAGTCTACGAGGTGCCGGTGGAGCTGCGCGTCCTGCCGTTCACCCTGGAGAAAGACCAAGGCATCACCTACGGCATGTATTACGATCATCTTAATAATGATATGACTCGCGCGAAGGATGCATTTTCCCGCGAGTGGTTCCGTGGCAAGATGGAAAAGAATATCCGCGACATGGTTGAGCACGGCATGAACGGAATAACCTTGCTTCTTCGTGGAAGAGCGAATGAGCGTGGCGATTTTGAACCCGAATTTGGCGCATTGGCCGCGCAGATCGATGCGGCCCGGCGCGGCGGATTCAGCGACCGCCCAATGCCGTTGGCAATGTGGGCAGTGCCTGTTTACTTCGACAAATACAATATTCCGCGGCCCGGCTCTCATCTCAAGGATGTCAAAATGCCACCGCAGGCCTACTTCGATGACTTCACCAAGCTGATCGAGCGCATCGAGGCCGAGCGTAAGCAGAGAGGTTGGCCGGAGTTCCTCTACTATCCGGTGGATGAGGCCGAGCCCAAGGATTCTCCCGATGTGGTTCCCTTCATGGTGAAGCTCATGGAGTCGATCAAGAAGGTGCCCGGCGTCCGCACCTTCTTGACCGGCGACCCGCTCAACGAACGCGGCGGTCCTCCATGGGACCCAGTGAAGCCTTTCATCGATGTCTGGTGCAACCAGCCTTTCAAGCCGGACTACGAAACCATCAAGGCCGAGGCCGCCACCCGTCCAGGCGTCGAGTATTGGTGCTATCCCAACCATGTCCTCGGCGAGAATGACCACACGCGGAATATTGGCGCGCGGATGACTTATGGTTTCGGTTTCTGGCGTTCGGGCTATCGGGGTCTCATTCCATGGATGTATCAATTCATTCAGAGCAACCCCATGAACTATCTCGACGGTCAATATTCCGATGTGTTCGTGCGCATCGCCGATGACGGCACGCCGATTCCTGTGGTGACTTGGGAGGTTTACCGTGAGGGGATCGATGACATGCGCTACATCACCACGCTTGAGAATTGGATCGAGCGCGCCAAAGCCGCCGGCCGCGAAGACCTCGCCCAGGCAGGTCGCGCCGACCTCGACTCGATTTGGAACTCCATCAAGGTCCAGGAAAAATACAAAGACGACGGAGTCTGGAAGAACAAACACATCAACAATAACAAACCTCCGGTGACGCCCGTGGGCGGTCGCTTGGAGAACGGCATGTGGGACCCTGCGGTTTTTGACGCCAACCGATGGACGATTGCGAACCGGATCATCGAAATCCAAAAGGCACTCGCCAAACCTTGATCTTTCAAAAGCTCAAAAGATCGGCCACTTGATGAGCCATCCGGCAATGAATCATCACTCCGACAAACTTGCGGCTATGAACTCCCAGTCCCCATTTCAAAATCCTCCTAATTTTTCGCTGCCGCACAAAAATTCCGCATTCGTCTAAAAAACTATTTTCTACCCCAGAAAAACCAAACAAAAACCTAATCAACAAAGTATGAAAAAACTGAACACAATCATAAACGCGCGCATCGCCAAACTCTCGTTTGCGCTAGCCATGGCCGCAGCCCCCTGCATGCTTCAAGCTCAGGCCCCTGTGGAAAACCTTATCAAAAACGGAGGGGCGGAATCCGGCGATGTATCGGGATGGACGACATTCCTATCAACATCAGACAAAGCCCAAGAGGGAAATAAGTCATTCGTGTTGCCAACTAATAAAGAAGCGATGCCTAATGATTTTATCGAGGTGGATCCCAAAGCTCGCTATGAGCTCTCTGGCTTTATGATGGCTGAAGAAGGGAATGGCACTGGTCATTTGGGTTTTCGCTGCTTCGATAAGGACAAAAAAGTGATTGAAAGTATTCATATCACAACACTCAAAGGCACCGAAACAAAGCTGCGCGAGGCCGCAACGAAGGGTGCTACCGTATTGAAAATCGAAAACGGCAAAGATTGGGTATTCGATGAAAAGTGGACGCCGCAATTTGCATCTGTAGCATTCAATGTGGATGATTCAGGCGCGTTTACCGATCTTCCCAATCGTAATCTTAGCCCTCTTGGCATTACAGCGATTCGCCAAGCCGACGGGCAGTGGGAGGTGGAGCTTGCCAAGCCATTGCACGCCGATTTTGCTGCAGGCACCAAAGTGCGCCAGCATAGAGCCCTGGGGATGTGCAATTGGGTTGAAAGCAAACCTATAGCGAACCAATGGGTTCAATTAAAAGGCATCCGCTCAGGTCTGGCCATAGCTACTCAAGAGGGAGGCAAGTTCTGGCCTGGCACAAAGTTTATTAAAGTTAGTGTCTTTCATAATGCCAAATCAAACGTGCTGGTGGACAACGTGGTCTTGCGTCGGGTCGAGTGATGCCGAAGCGGCAGTCGGAGTCGATCAGTATGGCATTCGGTCCCTGAACGACTTTTTGCTCGTTGCCGACGGATAGCACAATCTCGCCGCTGACGAGGATGAAGTAGTTTGTGCCACGGTCGTAGTGAACGGGTAGGGGATTTTTCGCAAAATCCCGGCGCCCCCAGCCAAGGTAGATGAGCGGGAGATTCCCTTGCCCTCCCCAACTCGGCCGGCCAGGCGGGGGATGGACGGTCACTTTGGAAACGGGGTTCGGCACAGTAGCAGTTTATGTCACTCGTAGGAGAATGGCTATTGCTTTTGTGTTTCTATGATGCGCTGAAGCAATGAGAATTACGCAGCTCTCTGCAATTCCTATCGAAGTCCCCAACTCTCAAAACTCCACTATGAAAAAACTCCCGAGATTCACTATCGGCATGGGTGACCGCTTTGCCCATCAAGGTGAGGCCCAGCTTTCCGCCGTCCAGTCCGCTGCAGAACGCGGCGTGCCGCTGCACCCGGTTTGGAACAAGTCGAACCGTGAGCATACGCTTATTGGCACAAAACCCGAGGGTCTCCGCGCCGAAGCGGATGCCGCCGTGAAGGCATTGAATTGGACCGCGCCTTACTTTGTGGATGCCGATCACATCAACCTGCACACGGTGGATGGCTTCATTGCAGCGAGTGATTTCTTCACGCTCGATGTGGCGGATTATTCCGGAAAACCCGCGAGCCCGGAGAGCATGGCGGCCTTTCTCGAAAAGCGCGCCGGTCTGGTTGGTTCGCATCGGCTCCCCTTGCTCGATGCGCCGCTGGAAATAACCCGCGCCGATCTTGAGCGCACGGCGGGCAAATTTCTCTGGGCCATGCAGGAGGCGGGTCGCATCTACCGTCATATTGCCGCTGCTAAACCGGCGGACTCTTTTGCTGTCGAGGTTTCGGTGGATGAAACCGATACCCCGCAGACTCCGGGCGAGTTGCTGATCATTCTAGCAATGATCGCCGACGAAGGAATTCCCGCCCAAACCATCGCGCCGAAGTTCACCGGACGATTCAACAAGGGCGTGGACTATGTCGGTGACATTGCATCCGTCGAGACCGAGTTCGATGCCGATCTGGCGGTTCTGGCCTATGCGGTTCGTGAATTCGGTTTGCCTGACACGCTTAAAATCAGCGTTCACTCTGGCAGCGACAAATTCTCGCTCTACCCGATCATTCGTCGTCTGGTTGCGCGTCACAATGCGGGTCTGCATCTCAAAACCGCTGGCACGACCTGGCTCGAAGAGGTCGCGGGTTTGGCGGAATCTGGAGGCGAGGGCTTGGAGATCGCGAAGGACATCTACGCCGCTGCCCTGCCGCATGCCGAGGAACTCATCAAGCCCTATGCGCCGGTTGTGGACATTGATATC
>JBEIMO010000116.1:0-6069 GCA_040378625.1 Verrucomicrobiia bacterium
ACGGATGCGAATGGGCGTGGCTTCGGTGCGGGCGATCTGTTCTTCGGGGTAGAGGTGAAATTCCGAACCGGCCTTGGCGGGTTCACTCTTATGTCCAAAGTTGTCAAACGCCACGCCGCCTTGGAGCAGGGTTTCGAGGCCTTCCAATTCCACCTCCAAAACGCCGGGGCCTGCTTTGATGCTTGTTGCTGGAAAGCGCCAGAAACGGGAATTGGCTGTGAGAATGTTGCGATATTCAGGTCGGATGACGATGCGTAAAATCGGTCGTAAATTTTTATCGATGGTTTTTTCAAGAACCGAACCAACATTAACTCCGCGAAATATGACGGGAGCACCTTTATCGATGGTGGGCATTTTGTCGGCGAAGAGAGTCACTTGAAGTCCGTCGCGCTCAGCCTGGAGGCGTTGCCATTCCTTGTCTGTCACCGACCGGCCAGCAAATGTCTGAGCGGGTTGACCGTTCTGGCCTGGATTGATCTCAATATAGACGCCAGTAAGAATCGTGTCTAAGCCAGTGACTCCATCGAGTGAAATTCTCGGACGGATCAGCGTGAAGCTGGTCGCGGAATTGGCGAGTTTTTCATAAGCAGGGTCCAAACGAACCGATGTGCGGACAAATCCGGAGGATGGCATTGCTTGAATCGAATCAACCAGACCGATGGGATGGCCGAGATAGCAGACTTTGGTCTCGCCGGCGACAAGGCCGCGGCCGTCCTCGAATGTGACAGTCAGCAACCGCCCGCTGGCACGGGCATCAAATTCATTCGAAGAAATATCAAAGAGGGCGTCGATATTCGCTGGGTCGCCCGGATTTTCAAAATGATCGAAGGCGAGACCGCCTTGAACAATCGCATCCATGCCGGTGATATCCAATTTGGCACCATGTTGGCCGACTTGCAGAGAAGCTGCTTGGATCGGCCAAAATCGCGAAGAACTTCTCACGGTCGAATAAAATTCCTTCTCAATGTAAATATGCAGCGTCGGGCGACCATCCGCTTCGAAATCCTTTTTGCGAACGACGCCCACGCGGATGCCACGGTGATAGACCGGAGCACCGCGATTGATGAACGGGATTTTGTCGGCCTGCAGCTTGATCGTAAACGCGCCGGGTTCGAGCGGTAGGAGCGGAGGCTTGGGGAGACCGTTGAATTGCCACTCGTAGGGGCCTCCTTGTGTGCGGGCCTGAATCGAGTTTCCCTGGATGATCGATTCCAAGCCTGTTAATTCGGTGATCGAGACAACCGGGCGGTCGATCCAGAAATCGGTTCCCTTGGTGGCTAAGCCGTAGGCAAATGATTTCAAGCGCACACGGACCACAACGCGTTTCAGGTTTTCATCCAATTCGACGGATTCGACGGTGCCCGAATCCACACCGCGATAAATGAGTTTGGTTTTGCCAGCCTGAATGCCGGGGGCTTCGTCAAATGAGATCTGGATTTCCGGGCCACGTTGTTGCCACTGGGTCCAAAATAGCCAGCCTGCAACAATGATGGCCAGTAGGGGGAATATCCACACCCAGGCGATCGGGGCACGATGCGTCGTGACGATTTCGCCATGGTCTTTTTTACCGCCATTTTCGTTTTGCATAGTCATGTTGCCGGAGCATCAGCTCCCTGCCAAATCAGCCGAGGTTTATATATATCAACCGCAAGGATACTGCATACGAGCATTCCTGCATAAAAAAATGCCCCTTTTTCAGGAACCACGCTGGCTAAAACTCCAAGCTGGCCGACAGCGGTAAGGATGGAGAGTAAAAAAATATCAATCATCGCCCAGGTTCCGATTTTAAGCAGGAAGGCGTGGAGGGCCATTCGGGGGTTGCGGTGTTTGTCAGTGCCGTGCAGCAGAAGAATCCAAGTTAACATCCCAAGTTTAACGGCGGGCAAGACGATGCTGGCGAGAAAGACGATGCCCGCCACGGGGATCAATCCGGTGTGATAGAGTTCCTGCACGCCGCCAAGCACCGTGAGCGGTTCCACCTTCCCGGTAATCGTAATCGTCATCACTGGAAAAATGTTGGCGGGCAAATAAAGTAAAAACCCAGTGACCGCCAATGCGCGGGAGAGTTCGACTCGGAGCGCATCGCTCATGGTTTTTCCTCCCAACGGATCAGCAGGAACTGACGGTCGAAAAACTGCACTGTCAAAAGCGAGCACAGGGAAAACATCGCGATCCAGAATGCTCCAAACATCCAACTCACCGTTCCAAGGGTTTCCAATTTCACCACAGAGACAACGCAGGATATCGCAAAAACTGGCATGAGGTTCCAGGACTCAAGAATGCTGGATATCTTGAGCAATTGCGGAGTGGCGGGCCAATGCCGTTTCAATACACAAGCCGCTGACAAATACCAAACGACGAGAAGGTGGAGTGTGGGGGCCGCAATGGCGGAAAAGAAAACCAAGGCGGCAATGGGCGCATACCCTTGATGGATCAATCCCCAAACGCCAGTGACGATGTAGTTTTCCTGAGCATTCCCGGCCACGCTGAAAACCATCACGGGATACATGTTGGCGAGCATCATTAAAATCAGTCCCGCTGTCGAAAACGCCCACGCCGCTTGGATGCCGCGTCCTTCCTTGGAGGACTTCACCTCATGCCCGCACCGCCCACAGCGCAAATACTCGCGCAGATTCAGTTCCCGGTCACGGCAACTCGCCATGCATCGGGGACACTGAAGCCAAACTTCATGAGGGTGTGATTCGATCTCCATCGATGTTATTTCTGAGAAGAAGGTATCCAGATCAGCATCTGCGGGAAATCCCTTTTCTCTTGGTTAAAAAAATCGACCTGTATGTTTGATTCCATTTCCTCAGAAGGGTAAGGTGTATCCATGATTCGTTCCCGTCTGTTTTGGATGGCCATCAGCCTTGTTGTGCTGATCGTCGCCTTCGTTGGCGGGGTTGTTGCTTTTGGGTTTGGCCCGCTGCGAAATTATGACGTCCAGGAGATTATTTTTCGGGAACGCTTTCAGCGCTACGACGCCCTGATTTTGAATGCGGCGCAACGTCATGGCGTGAGTCCCTCTTTGATTAAGTCTGTGATATGGCGCGAGTCTCGATTCCAACCCGAGATGCGTGGAACTTCCGGCGAGCGGGGTCTCATGCAGGTGACCGAAATCGCCGCCAAGGATTGGGTGGTTTCGGAAAAGATCGAAGGATTTTCGGCTCCGGATTTGTTTGATCCCAAAACCAACATTGATGTGGGAACCTGGTATCTGGCGCGCGCTCTCAAACACTGGGCTCACAAAGATAATCCGATGCCGTTTGCCCTCGCGGAATACAATGCCGGCCGGACACGGGTGAAACGCTGGGAACGTGATTCCAATAAGTTGAAAGACGCATTCAAGGCCGACGATCTCCGCGCGGTCATGGATTTCCCTTCCACTCGCCAATACATCGAGTCGATCATGCACCGGTATCATCAATATCGTGACCGGAGTGAATTTGAGGAACGCGAACCCGCCTTGGCGAAGTAGTTCAAAAAATCTTGATTGATAAAAATGGCTGACTACTGATCGTCGGCATTCTTTTTGGAATCATGTTTCGCACCTTTGGATATTCCCTGTTGTTTGCGGCGATGTTTGTGATCGCTGGCGGGCACTTGTTTGTGATCCAAGCGGTCGCTTGGTCCACGATGATCGTGAAATACTCCGAAGGGGCGAGTGTTGTGGAAGCTGTTGAAAAGACATTCAGCGGAAAAGCACCTTGTAAGCTTTGTAAGGTCGTTGAATCCGGTCGCAGCGATCAATCCAAGCTTCCCCTCACCGTAAAGTCGGATAAAAAAATCGAATCCTTCCTTGCTGCAACATGGATTGTTTGCGCCGAACCAGATTCTCAAAAATTTCAATACCCCCGGTCCGCTGACGAGACGTTTCCGTCCCGCAGTCACGAACCTCCTCAGCAGGTTCCCATTTCAAAAATCAGTTAAAATCTCAGCCTGTCGGGCGAATCGTTTCGTTAGGTCTGTCCATGGCGCCCTCTCTTCCAGAGGAGCCTGAATTTTAAACGCCGCACATTTTTGGCGCATTTTCTTTAACTCATTTTCACTGATTTTTCATGTTTCTTAAAAAACTCATTCCATTTCTTTTCATTCTGCCAGTTTGGGCGGAACCAACACTCTCGCGGGGACCCGCTCAGGTTCTTCCTGAAACGCTCATCAGCGCGACGAGGGAATCTCTCACCAGTCCAACCCTTGAAACTCTCCGCGAACGGATTGCAAAAATCCCGGGAGGAGCGGAGGTGATCGATGCCGAGACCTACAAAAAAGGCCGTGCCACCACGCTCAAGGATGCTTTGGATTACGCCCCGGGCGTTTTTATCCAGTCACGCTTTGGCGCGGAGGAATCGCGGCTTTCGATTCGTGGTTCGGGAATTCAACGCACCTTCCATGGTCGGGGTATCAAGCTCCTGCAGGATGGCATTCCTCTGAACCTCGCCGACGGGGGATTTGATTTCCAAGCCGTCGAACCTCTCTCTGCCAAAGCGGTAGAGGTTTTTCGCGGAGCCAATGCTCTGGAATATGGCGCAACGACGCTCGGTGGAGCAGTGAATTTTCTGTCCCGCACCGGTTACGACGCGCCACGCTTTTCGGCGTTGTTTGAGCACGGCAGCTACGAAAGCTTCCGCTCTCAAGTCGCTGCGTCGGAAGTCGTCGGTCCGTTTGACTACTATGCCAGCCTGTCGCTTTTCTCGCTGAATGGTTATCGCGAGCACAGCAAACAAAGCAATCAGCGCCTGTTCTCGAACTTTGTGTATCAATTCAACCCCGATGTCGAAACGCGCTTCTACGTCACCTATGCCGTCACCGATTCGGAACTGCCGGGAAATATAACCAAAGCGCAGTTGGATGCCGACCCGACGCAGGCGTTCGCATCCAATGTGAGTTTAAACCAAAAACGCGACTTCAATATCATTCGCGTTGCCAACAAGACGACATGGAAAAATGGTGATAATCAATTAACGTTAAGTGGATTTTGGTCGAGAAAAGATCTTTTTCATCCCATTTTTGTTGTTATCGACCAACTCACTAATGACTTTGGATTGGGTGTCCGTAATGACAATACATCGGACCTCTTTGGTCATAAAAACAGCTTCACGGCAGGTTTCGCGCCAAGTTTTGGATTCACCGATGATAATCGCTACACCAACAATTTCGGCCAACGCGGAGTGCAGAATGCTGATAGTGCGCAATTATCTACAAATCTTGATGCCTATGCGTTGGAGCAATTCTGGTTAACGCCGGAGTGGTCTGTTAGTCTTGGATCGCAAGTAACTTACGCGCAACGTAAAAATACTGATAATTTTTCTGACGCTGTTGACTATAGCGACATGCAGAGTTGGTGGGGTTTTAGTCCAAAATTGGGAATTATTTACGAACCCAAAAAAGATATTCAGTTTTACACGAATCTGAGTCGCAGTTTTGAACCACCGAGCTTTGGGGAGTTAGTTAATGTTACGGGAGTTGGCTTGGTGCAGCTGGAAGCTCAAACTGGAACGACATTTGAAATCGGCACACGTGGTCGCCGAAAACATGCCACCTGGGACTTTTCTTACTACTACTCATGGCTGGAAAATGAACTGATCTCATACCAACTTGCGGGTGGAGCGAGTCGCACTCTCAATGCCGATAAAACAACGCACCAAGGAATCGAGTTGGGTGGTTCCTACGACATCCTTCACGATATTTTTAAAAAGGAATCGCCTGTGATGCAGGGGACATGGGATGAAGGGGCTTATTCCTCAAGGCCGAGCTTTGACCGCGTCACGCTCCGCGCCAATTATCTCTGGAATAATTTCCGTTACAATGGCGACCCGACTTATGGAAACCGAGCACTTCCTGGAATCCCTGAGCATTATATTCGAGGGGAGCTTATCTATGAGCATCCCTGCGGATTTTATGCTGGCCCGAACATCGAATATGTCCCTGCGGGTTATGCGGTGGATTCCATGCACACGCTCTTCACGGATAGCTATGCGCTTTTTGGCGCAAAAATCGGTTGGCGTTCAGAGCGTGGATTCTCGGCATATGTGGAAGTCAAAAACCTGGCTGATATCAACTATGCCGCAA
>JBEIMO010000117.1:0-5985 GCA_040378625.1 Verrucomicrobiia bacterium
ACCATCCGCGTCCAAGGTCAGAAGACCGACGAGGAGACCTGGAATGAAAACCTCCACATCCTCTTCGCCACACGCAGCGGCATTGTCAAAAAATCGAACCTCAAGGATTTTAAAAACATCCGCAAAGGCGGCATCATCGCCATTCAGATCGAGGAAGGCGACCGCCTCATCGACTGCAAACTCACCACTGGCCACGACGAGATCGTCCTCATCACCCACGAAGGCATGAGCATCCGCTTCACCGAGGAGGAACTCCGCGACCAAGGCCGCAACACTGTTGGCGTCTGGGGCATCCGCCCGGATAAAGGCGACTACATCGTCGGCACCGCCGTAGTGAACAAAGACTGCCTACTCCTCGTAGCCGGAGAGAACGGATTCGGCAAGCGCACCAGCTTCGAGGAATACCGCCTCCAAGGCCGCGGCGGCAAAGGCATCATTACCATGAAAACCACCGACAAAACCGGTGGCGTCGCAGGAGCCCTCACCGTCCGCGACGACGACGAGCTCATGCTCATCACGAACAAGGGCAAAATGGTCCGCACCCGCATCAAAGAAATCCGCGAAACCGGCCGCAATGCCCAAGGCGTGAAACTCATCGACCTCCGCGCCGGCGAAGTCCTCCAAGGCATCGCCCCCGTCGTCAGCGACAAGGAAGACGAAGAGTCCGAGACAGAGGCCGCTTCGTAAAATCCAAGCCTTCGCTTGATTTGCAAAAAGAGGAATCTACGGATTCCTCTTTTTTGTTTCCCCTCACAAAGAAAGCGCATAAAAAAACGCGCGTCAAAAAGGACGAAATTTTGAAACACAAAAACCTGCTGATCCCATTTTCTGGGATTCTGCAGGTTTTTAGATTAACTCAAACCAGAGTTAAAATTTAACAGCCCTACGGCTTTTTTGTTGGAGGGACAATGCCTTCAAACAAAAAAGCGGTCCGGTTAAACTTCAACAGTGGCGAGTTGTTTTTTTGCCCCGTATTCTCTGGTGACTTTTGGAGCCAGCAATACGTTGGGACGATTCACTGTCTCGTAATAATTTTTTGCCAAGCGGCTAACAAAAGGAGAGAGGTGGGTCATATACTTTAAGGAGAGAAGCTCCTGAAGCAGATTGTCACGCTCGTCTTTCGTTACATAGCCGTCATTTTGTGCCCAGTTCACCAATTTTTCCAAAAGGGTATCGCTGGGTTGACGGGTTCCATTTTCGATCTTCACCCATCCTGGCGTTGATACGAAACCTTGGGCTCCGAGAGCCTCTTGCGAGAGTCCAACGGAGCGGCGGAGATCACGGAGACGTTTGCTTAATAGATTTGTGCGCATGTTACGAATTTGATACTTAACAAACTTTTTGCAAATGGGGTAATGAATTTAGTAACCCATCTATGGTGTGCGCCTAAAAAATATGAAATGCAAGGGATATTTTATAGACGCATAAAAACAGTGCCGGTGGGTTCGTTGTTTTTTCACGATTGTCATGAGGGATGACCTGCTCTAAATAATCCTCTCAATGTCAACAGAAGTCATGCGAACCAACCCTCTCCGCGAGGGACTCACCTCACGCTCCATGCCAGATCCTTGTTCTTTGGTGATCTTCGGCGCCACGGGAGACCTCACGCACCGCAAGCTGGTGCCGGCTCTTTACAATCTTGCAGCCGATGGTGTGCTGCCTTCCGCAATCAGCGTGGTGGGGTTCGCACGTCGCGATAAGTCGGATGAAGTTTTCCGCACGGAACTTCACGAAGCGTCACTCAAATTTTCGCGTCAGGGAATTAATGAAGATCTCTGGAAAAATTTTGCGTCGAGTGTGTGCTACCACCGGAGCGAGTTTGATAATCTCGAAGGCTACGTGGCCTTGGCTAAAAAGTTGGATGAAATGGATGCCGCAAGGGGCACTCGCGGAAATCGTTTGTTTTACCTCGCCGCTTCGCCGGATCAGTTTCAAGTCATTTTGGAAAATCTTCGCAAAAGCGGATTGAACAAATCCAAGCCCGGTTCCTGGGCGCGCGCGATTGTCGAAAAACCGTTCGGCACCGATCTGCCGAGCGCGCAGCGATTGAATGATCTCGTTCAAAATGCCTTTGACGAGTCGCAGACCTACCGCATCGACCACTACCTCGGAAAAGAAACCGCGCAGAACATCATGGTGCTCCGATTCGCCAACTCGATCTTCGAGGGAATGTGGAATTCACGTTACATCAGCCATGTTCAGATTACGGCGAGCGAGCCGCTCGGCGTCGAGGGACGTGCGGGCTATTATGACAAGTCCGGAGCCTTGCGAGACATGGTGCAAAACCACCTTCTCCAACTTCTCTGCCTCACCGCGATGGAGCCGCCAGCTGGTCTGGATGCGGATTCGATTCGTGATGAAAAAGTCAAAGTCCTCCGCTCGCTGCGTCCGCTCGTAGGTGACGAGGTGTTCAAACACGTTGTCCGCGGCCAATACGGCGCGGGAGCGATCAACGGTAAACGTGTGGCGGCCTACCGCGATGAACTCAACGTCAATCCAGAATCGGTCACCGAAACCTACGTGGCGCTGGAAGTGAATGTGGACAACTGGCGCTGGGCGGGCGTGCCATTCTTTGTGCGCGTCGGCAAGCGTTTGCCAAAAGGCGGCACGGAAATTGCCATCCATTTCAAAAGCGTCCCGCCGGTTCTTTTCAAAGCGACTGGCGAATCGATCGATGACAACGTTCTCATTATTCGCATTCAGCCGGATGAAGGCATTTCGCTTCGTATGAGCGCGAAGATGCCTGGATCCAGCCTGCGCATTGAACCCGTCAAAATGGATTTCCATTACGGCACCAGTTTCGGCAAAGCCACGCCAGAAGCCTATGAACGTCTTCTTTTGGATGCCATGAGCGGCGATGCTACGCTGTTTGCGCGACGTGATGAGGTCGAGGAAGCGTGGAAGTTTGTTGATGCGATCCATGCAGCGTGGGCGACCCGCTCGGATGACCTGACGTTTTACTCAGCCGGTTCTTGGGGACCAGGTGAGGCTGATGAACTCATCAAACGTCACGATGCCGGTTGGAGGCGCTTGTAAAAATGGACGCCCTGCCCTCAAGCGGAATTCCTGTTGAAATCGGCAAGATCGACAAGGAACTCGGAAAACTCTGGGAATCCAGCGACGACGCAAAAACACGCGCGTCGCTCATCAATTTTGTGATCTACACGGAGGATTCCACCTCCATCGCTGAAGCCACGCAGGTTATCTCCGATGTGGCAGGTAAACACGCCTGCCGGGCTATTTTGATAAATGCCAATCCGCATGCGGCGGAATCCAGCGCGAAGGCTTGGATCAGTGCTCATTGCCACGCAGGCGGCAAGGGCCAACGCCAAATTTGCTCGGAACAAATCACGTTCCAGTTGGATGGCGATAGCGTGAACTCACTTCCGAATATCGTTTTCTCGCACCTTGATTCGGATCTCCCGCTCTGCTTCTGGTGGAAGGCTGATTTTCCAGAGCCGGTCAATGAAAAGCTCTGGGCGTGGGTGGATCGTCTTATCTTCGACAGCAGCACATGGAAAAACCCGGCGCACCAATTCGCCATCACCCGTCATCTTTCCTCGGCGCAAAATGGCGGCACGGTGCTCTGCGATCTCGACTGGACGCGCTTGCATCCATGGCGCTTTGCGCTCGCGGGCTTGTTTGATCATGCCGCTGCATTTCCTTGTCTGTCTCGCGTGCAAACCATTCGTCTCCACTGCGCTCCCGGTGCGCGGACCACGGCGCTCCTGATGTTAGGATGGCTGGCAACCCGCTTGAAATGGACTGCGACGGCCAATGGCAACGCGCTATCTACTGCGGATGGGCGAGAAATTCAATTTGAAATCAAAGAGGTCCAAGGCCCGAATCTGTCGCTGTTGGCGATCGAATGTGACGAAGCGCGCTTTGAGCTTCGCTTGAATGAGGGAGCAGACTTTTTTGAGGCGCTCATCCATGCGCCGGGCATTGAAGACACTCGGCAAATGATCCCTGCGTCGCGCGGAAAACTTTCTGACATCGTGCTGGCCGAGCTCAGCCGTGCAGGACGTCATCCGCACTACATACAATCCTTGGAGATTGTGTTGCCGCTCATCGACGCCTCGAAATCTTTGTAAGCACGGCGATCTCTCGCCGTGCTTCGCAAAGTCCTTGCCAATACGGCAAAGGTTTTTACTTTTTATCGAGAACAGCGTTCCACTCGGAGATGCGCTTCTTCTGGGCTTCAAACAGATCGTCGGTGGAATCCAAAACTTCGATTTTCTCGATTTTGTCATCTTGAGCGATCTTGTTAACGACGTCCTGTCCCTGAGTCACAAAACCGAAAACCGTATGGCGACCATCAAGGTGAGGAGTCGGCACATGGGTAATGAAAAACTGGCTGCCATTCGTGCCAGGACCTGCATTGGCCATGGAGAAAATGCCCGGACGATCGTGCTTGAGGCCGGTGTTCACTTCATCTTCGAAGCGGTAACCGGGGCCGCCACGGCCAGTTCCCGTGGGATCGCCGCCCTGGATCATGAACTGTTGGATCACGCGGTGGAAGGTGATGCCATCATAGTATCCCCGTTTGGAGAGATTCAAAAAATTCGCCACAGTGACCGGAGCCTTGGATGGCTGCAGAGTGGCTTCGATTTTACCTTTGTTTGTGCTGAGAATAATGCGGATGTCTTGCATGGAGGTCGTGTCTGTCGCTGAATACGCGGACATTGTCAAACCGAGAAGCAGGGCAGAAAAAAATCGTTTCATCTCCACAACCTTTGCAGATTCATAAAACCCTCGCAACCGCAACATGACTACATTGCTGACTCGAGATTTTTTTCAACGCGATCCTGTTTCTTGTGCCCGCGAAATGATCGGATGCGAGCTGCTCTGGAACGGATGCGGCGGTGTCATTGTGGAAACCGAAGCCTACTCGGTCCTCAACGATGAAGCCTGCCACACGTTCAGCCGTCCCTCGTCCCGCGAATTTGTGGAGCGATGCACCGCAGGCACCGCTTATGTGTATCTGAATTATGGTGTCCACTGGCTGCTGAACTTCTTGGTCAAAGGCGGCACGGAGGATGGCTTTGTTCTCATCCGCGCCTTGGAGCCAACATCCGGCTTGCAACAAATGCAGGAGCGCCGCAAGACAAGCGCGCTAAAAAATCTCTGCTCAGGTCCCGGCAAACTCACGCGTGCCTTGCAGATGGACCGTGCCCACCACGGTCTCGACATTTTTTCCGATAAAAAATTTCGCCTCCATCCACCTGCTCGTTCAGTGACGATCTCAACGGGTCCCCGCATCGGGATTACCAAAGCCGCGGATTTGCCTTGGCGATTTGTTTTGAGCGGAAGCCGGTTTCTGAGCGCTCCAGAAGGTCCTCCCGCGAAGTCGCCAAGTCGCGAAGGATAGGGGATAAAACTTGCGAATACGGTTTATTGCCTTGTATAGTTTGACAATCGTTCAGCGGGTTAAACCGCTGCATGTCATCTTAAATGGCAATTATTTGGCAACCGCCCGAATGCGTGATCGTGGTCCTCAAATAGTTTATCCATTGAGCATAAAATTTTTGGAGGGGTGGCAGAGTGGTCGATTGCGCCAGTCTTGAAAACTGGAGAGCCGCAAGGTTCCGTGGGTTCGAATCCCACCTCCTCCGCCACTAATCCGCGAAGCGGATTCTAAAAACAGAGTGTGGGATGAGAACGCAGTTCGAGCGCCGCGCAGCGGCACAGACTGCGCGAAGCGCAGCCCCAAAGTGGTGAAGGCCGGAGGCCGGAATCAATCCCACCTCCTCCGCCACTAATCCGCGAAGCGGATTCTAAAAACAGAGCGTGGGATGAGAACGCAGTTCGAGCGCCGCGCAGCGGCACAGACTGTGCGAAGCGCAGCCCCAAAGGGGTGAAGGCCGGAGGCCGAAATCAATCCCACCTCCTCCGCCACTAATCTACTCCACGAGTCGAGAGGATCGCGTTACTGAAACAGTGCGGTCCACGGAATCACGATCGGATAAAAAATAACGATAAGCA
>JBEIMO010000118.1:0-5968 GCA_040378625.1 Verrucomicrobiia bacterium
AGCAGTGGACGCGGACGTGAGGTTTGGGTGGAACAGAATGATCGAAGTTATGCCATTCGCGTTCAGGATCAGCAGGCGAACACCATAAGTTTGGTAAATATTTCTCAAAAGGAATTCGCTCCGCTTTGGGAGTTATGTGGTAAGGCCAGGGTTGAGCTCGTTCGATACCTTGCAAATGCGGATTTCGAACTGGATGTCTTTGGCGGAGGCCTTGAGCCATTTGCGCTCGCTCGTGTTCATTTTGATTCATCGCTCGGCAACCGTCGTTTTAAAAAGCCCGATTTCTTGGGACGAGAAATCACTGACTCCGAGCTCTATTCTCTTCGCATGATTGCTCTCCGGGGCTTGCCAGTTAATCCCGTTCCTCAGATGCAGGCCGGTGCGGTGCCTTTTCTTTTTAAAAATGGGATTCTTCATATTGTTTTGGTGACGAGTTCCTCAGGGTCACGTTGGTTGATTCCTAAAGGTCGCCTCGAAACAGGAATGACTTTGCAGGAGGTAGCTCTCATGGAAGCGGCGGAAGAAGCTGGCGTTATTGGTATAATTGAACCCGACGTCGAGGCTCAGTGCCGCATGGAGGATCAAAGAACCATTCATCTTTATCCGCTACGGGTCGCAACGCTTTTGCCTCTTTGGCCTGAGAAATTATCGCGTCGGCGGATTGTGCTGCCTATTTATCATGCCCTTTTAAGAATTACCGATGTCGAGCTTTGCCGGGCTATTCGTAGTTTGAGTAGGGAACTTCTCCCTTGAGCGGAGGCATTCTCTCGGGCACGTTGAACGATATGGGCAAGCGCGTTTTGATTCTTTCGGCGTCGGTTGGTTCCGGTCATGTCAAAGCAGCTAATGCTTTGGCTGAGGCTATGAGGTCACGTCCTGATGTGGAAGAGGTGCTCTGTGATGATTCGTTGGATCACACGAATGTCCTTCACCGTCAATTTTACTCCAAGCTCTACACGAAACTCTCCGCGATGTTGCCGGAGTTTTTGGGCTGGTGGTATGAGACCAGTGATGACCCTTGGGTTGCCGACAAAGGCCGATTGGCCATCGATCTGCCTCAGGCGTTGCCATTGATCAATCTCGTTAAGGAATTCCGCCCCGACATCATTCTATGCACGCATTTCATGCCGGCAGGTGTCATTTCGTGGTTGATCGGAAATGGAAGACTCGATGCCCGGCTTGGAATCGTGGTGACGGATTATCACTTCCACGCTTTTTGGATTACCCGTGCCTTCAACTGGTATTTTGTGGCTCAGGAGGAAGATAAAATTCACATGGAAGCATTGGGGCTTCCGAGCGACCGAATCGAAGTGACCGGCATCCCAGTGGATCCTGTTTTTGCTCAACCCGTCGATGCCGCAGCGGTTCTCACTCGGCATGGTTTCAAACCCGGTCGCCCGACATTGCTTGTCGCCGGTGGCGCATTGGGAGTTAGCCCAGCGACAGCGGTTGTTCGTCAACTTCTCCAACTGGATCGCGATTTTCAGGCCTTCATCGTTTGTGGTCGCAATGAGGAAATGCAGGCGGAAATCCAAGGGTTGGTTCAATCTCGCCCTGATGATTTCCGCGTGTTGGGATACACGCCGGAAATGGCTGACCTCATGGGCGCGGCTACAATTTTGTTAAGTAAGCCAGGTGGAATGACAACAGCCGAAGCGCTTTCCCGAGGCTTGCCCATGGTGATCCTTGATCCCATCGGTGGTCAGGAGGAACGAAATGCTGACGTTCTTCTCGAGTCGGGTGCTGCTGTGAAATGCACCGAGGCCACACTTGTCGCCCATAAGTTGAGGCGAATTCTTGATGATCCCAAGCGCCTCCACCGAATGCAGGAATGCGCGCGTGCCCTCGGTCGTCCGAATGCTTCCGCTGACATCGCCCGCATTGCCATGGAAACTTCCGACCGTCCGCCGGCGATTATTTCTAAATTGCGCGAGAAGGTTCTTCGCAAACGCATCGCTGCGGCAGGCTAAATGAACTCGCCATTTTTAATAGGCGTTGCGACCTCGGGATATCAAAGCGAGGGAGGCTACAATGCCCCCGGCCAGCCCCATAATAACTGGGCGACCTCCGAGCAATCAGGTCGTGTGGCTCGGACCGGGACGGCTTCGGATTTTTGGAACCGTTACCGCGACGACTTTGCGTTGAGTCGTGGAATGGGCCTGAATGCCTTTCGCTTGAGCATCGAGTGGGCGAGGGTCCAGCCAAGCCATTCTCCAGGGTCTGCTCACGCTCCGGATTTTGATTTTGAGGTGATTGATCAATATGCTTCACGCATTGCAGCCTGCCGCGAATCTGGTCTCGAGCCAGTTGTCACACTCCATCATTTCACTCACCCGGCATGGCTGGGAGTCGATGCGTGGCTGGATGATTCCACGCCCGCCGCACTTCAAGATTTTGTTGAAACCACTGTCACCCGACTCAACAACCGTCTCGCGGATACCCACGGTCAGGAGCCCGTGAAATGGTATGTGACGATCAACGAGCCAAACATGCTCGTTCTCAATACCTATTTGAACCGCCTTTTTCCTGGCGGTCCTCAAGCAGGCATGGCCACTGGAATTCGCGCCTACAACCGCCTTCTGGCAGGTCACGTGCGCGCCTACAACACGATCCACGACATTTATGAAAAGCAAGGGTGGGGAACTCCTCGCGTCTCGATGAACACTTTCTGCAGTGATGTGTATTGGTCGGAAAATCTTCTCCTCGATCTTCTCAATTTAAAAAATACCAACGTCGCCTTCTCGGATGCCGGGGAGTATTTCAGGGCTAGAGCTAATGAACTCTCGCGATTCTTTACAAATGCCGCATTGAGCCGACGGACCGATATTGCCGCTATGGCTGGCGCGGGACTTCACAAATTAGCCAATTTCTTTGCCTCCCGTGCGGCTAAGAGTGATGGATTCGCGTTTCTTTTTGAGGAATTGAAGAGAGCCAAGCGTGACCGATGCCTCGATTTTCTGGGCTTGGACTATTACGACCCGTTTGCCAGTCACGCCTTGCGTATGCCGGATTTTTCAGACCTTGAGTTCCGCAGTCACAGCATTCCGGAACACATTCTCGACGTTCTCGCCAGTAAGTGGTGGGACTGGCATTTCCTCCCTGAAGGTATGGAGGCGTTTTGTGACTATTATTCGAAGGCCTTTCCGGATCTCGGAATTCTCATCGCTGAAAATGGGATGGCGCTTCGTTGCAGTGTGGATAATTCCGCAGCAGGTCCTCGCCGCGACCGCACAACGAGAAGTGATTTTCTAGAAGCCCACCTCCGTCAGATTCGTTCCATGATGGATAAAGGTCTTCCGCTTCTTGGATATTTGCACTGGTCGCTTACGGATAATTACGAGTGGGGATCCTTTACGCCGCGATTTGGGTTGTTCCGAATCGACTATTCCAAAGGTCTTCATCGGCTCGCGGAGGACCATCTTGGCGATAATCCCTCACAAACCTATGCGCGATTGGTCAAGTCTCTGCGTCTGAATCAGGTGATTTAACATATTTAACCTGAACGAAATAAAATCTATTTATTTGTCCGCTTGAAAAGTTGGCATTCAATCTGCTTAATGATCCATGCCGCATGGGAACCATGGGAAAAAACAAAAAATGCTACACCAGACGGCCTGGTCTGCTCAAAAAAAGACACCACAAATAAAAATGGCTAAATACAAATTAGAATACGTATGGCTCGACGGTTATGAGCCGGTTGCGAATCTCCGCAGCAAAACCCAAATCAAGGAATTCAGTAGCTTCCCAAAATTGGAAGAGCTCCCTCTCTGGGGTTTTGATGGCAGCTCCACTCGCCAGGCTCCCGGCGGTAGCTCGGATTGCGTTCTCAAACCCGTAGCAGTTTTCCCTGACTCGACTCGCAAAAATGGCGTTCTCGTCATGTGCGAAGTGATGATGCACGATGGCACTCCTCACATCTCCAATGCCCGCGCCACGATTCTTGATGATCCAGACGCTTGGTTCGGCTTTGAGCAAGAGTATTTCTTCTATCAAGACGGACGTCCGCTCGGTTTCCCAGCGGAAGGATTCCCTGCACCACAAGGTCTCTACTACACTGGTGTTGGATACAGTTCCGTTGGTGATGTGGCTCGCGAAATCGTCGAGCGTCACCTCGATCTCTGCCTCGATGCAGGCATCAACCACGAAGGCATCAACGCCGAAGTGGCCAAAGGTCAGTGGGAATTTCAAATCTTCGGCAAAGGCTCCAAGCGCGCCGCTGACGAAGTCTGGATTGCCCGCTACCTCCTCCTCCGCCTTTGCGAGCAATACGGTGTGGATGTGAACTTCCATTGCAAGCCGCTCGGCAAAGACTTCGATTGGAATGGCTCTGGAATGCACTCGAACTTTTCCACCAAGCACCTCCGTGAAGTGGGCGGCAAAGAATACTTCGAAAAACTCATGGCCGCTTTTGATAAATACAAAAACGAGCACATCGCTGTTTACGGTCCAGACAACCACCTTCGTCTCACTGGTCTCCATGAGACCCAGTCGATCGACAAATTCAGCTACGGTTTGGCTGATCGCGGTGCATCGATCCGTATGCCACACAGCTTCGTTAACAGTGGCTACAAAGGTTATCTCGAAGATCGTCGTCCAAATTCCCAAGGCGACCCATACAAAATCGCCAGCCGTATTCTTCAGACGATTGCCACGGTTCCGACCAAGTAATCGCAAGAATTCAGCAGATCTCACAAAGAACGCCGCCTGCCAGTCAGGCGGCGTTTCTTTTTATCTCCCTATTTTCGAATTGCCCGCAGCTTCTGGAATTCCGAATCTTTGCGACTTATGAACGAACCGATTTCTTTTACTCCGCTGGCCATGGAACGTGTTTGGGGCGGTCGCCGCTTGGCCGAACTCCCGGGTAAATCCCTCCCGCCAGATGTGTCGATCGGGGAATTATGGGAAGTCGTGGATCGCAAAGAGGAGCAGAGTATCGTTCATGGTGGAGCGCTTAACGGCCTGAGTCTTCATGATCTTTGGACCAAACATCGTGAGAACATCTTTGGAGCGGATTATGCCTCTTCGACCTCGCCGCGCTTTCCTTTACTGGTCAAACTTCTCGACGCCTCGGACAAGCTTTCCGTGCAGGTTCATCCGCCACTTCACAAAGCCGATGAATTAGGCGGCGAACCAAAAACTGAAGTCTGGTATTTTTTAGATACCCTCCCAGGTGCCAATATTTATGCGGGTCTCAAGAAGGGCGCGACCCGAGCGCAATTCGAATCCCTCCTTGCCAGCGGTGGTGTGGAATCCACTTTGCATGACACTCCCGTCCACTCAGGGGAAAGTATTTTTATTCCCAGCGGTCGCCTGCACGCCATCGGAGCAGGAAATGTGATTATCGAAGTCCAACAGAACAGTGATACAACGTATCGGGTTTTTGACTGGAATCGCTGCGGACTCGATGGGAAGCCCCGCGCCTTGCATATCGAGGAATCGATGGCTTCGATTGATTTCAACGACTTTGAGCCGAAGGTCAAATCTGCATCGGAATCGCTGGTGGCCGATTGTCCGTTTTTCCATATTGAAAAGACCACCATCAGCGCCCCTGTCGATGTTCGTCCTCAGGGCCGCTTTGCCATGGTGGTTTCTACGGATCATGAGGTGAGCTGCGCTGGCAAAACCTTCGGTCGAGGTCAGTTTTTCATTGTTCCAGCCTCTTCGGAAAATGCGGCTGTTTTACCAGTGAATCAACCTGCAACACTGCTTGTTACAACTCTGCCGGTTTAATCCCCGAAAAGCGGCAGCGAAAAATGACTCTGCCATAAAACGCTTCGCATTTTGTGAATTCCGTCAATTCTCTCTAAAATGCCTTTTCTTAGCATTCCTGAATCGAAATAATGTCAGGCTCGCAACAGGCAGTTTACCTAAATTTTTAAAAAAATTATGTCCTCGAAATCCCAAGACAAGATGCGTCCTTTTTCCTCAGCCGTTTTTGACGGCATGAATCGCGCCCCGAGCCGTGCGA
>JBEIMO010000119.1:0-5921 GCA_040378625.1 Verrucomicrobiia bacterium
TGGATTGAAGAGCGGCCGCTTTCTTCCCGGCGATCTGGCGTGGAGGGATCCGATGCCTGCATGGGAACCTCTTTCCACTTTCACGGATTTGCCGGAACCCTCAGTGGAGGTGCCGCCTGCCTTGGAAGCGGAAGTTAAGAATGACGGGCCTGTGGAGCCAGCTTGGGAGCGCTCGGAATCAGCATTGTCCATCGGGGCGGCATTTGAAACCGTGCGCCAGATTTTTACCTCACCAGCAGAAACATTTCGTAGCATGCAAACAACGGGAGGTTTTTCGAAGCCCCTGGCCTTTTATCTTTTGCTGTCCTGGGCAAGTGGAGTCGCAGCAATCGGGTATCAGGCTCTCGTCTCGTTCATCAATCCCGAGATTTTTTTGGGTGAGGCGGCAAAATCCCTTTCTCATAATGCCATTCTGGTCATCTGTGCCGCTGTGGCATTTCTTCTTCCGATTTTTCTCATCATCGGATCATTCCTCTCTGCAGCCACATTTCATCTGGGTTTGATGATTGTCGGTGCTGCCAACAAGCCGTTTGAAGTAACCTATCGTGCGGTGGTCTATGCATCCGGCGCCACATCGGTGCTGCAATTCATTCCGTTGTGCGGGGGGTATCTCTATATGTTCGCCAACTTTTTCTATGTGGTGATCGCCTTGCGCGAGGCCCATAAAACCGAGACCTGGCGGATTGTGCTCGGAAGCCTCATCTTGTTCCTTTTTTGCTGCGGTATTTTTGCCGGCACTGCGTTTCTGGTGGCAGGCATGGTGGGTGGGCTTGGCGGATTTTTTAAATAGTCAGGCTCACGCGGGGCGTGTCTTCCTCCGCCGTGACGCATTGAATGGTCACGTGGGTATGGCCTGCCGCATGGAGTTTTTGACGAACCGCATCGCTCGCGACTTCGGTCGAGTTGCAATCTTCGCTAATGTGACCCAGTAGCACATGGCGCAAATCTGGTGTGGCAATCGAGGCTACGACGTCCGCTGCGGCTGCATTGGAGAGGTGCCCGTGGCGCGAGAGGATACGTTGCTTCACAGACCATGGACGCTTGGTGTCGTTTTGGAGCATGGCCTCATCATGGTTGGTTTCGATCAAGAGGGCGTTCACGCCGCTCACGGAATTGATGACCTGCTTCGTCGCGTAACCGAGGTCGGTGAGCACGGCGAATGAAGAATTTTCATGTCGGAGAACAAATCCCACAGGGTCTGCGGCATCATGCGGAACCGCGAAGGGAAGGACGTTGAGGTCGCCGATTTGAAATGCCGATCCACTCGCAAACAAGCGCCAATCAGCCTCCACGGAGGAGCGTCGCATGTGGTCGGCGGTGAGGGGATTGGTAAAAACCGGGGTCGAATGGTTTTTGCAAAACACCTTCAATCCCCGCGTGTGGTCGCCGTGTTCGTGCGTAAGGAGGATTCCTGAGAGCGCCGCGGGAGCAACGCCAGCGGATTCGAGATGCCCGACAAGCCGTTTGGCTGTTATGCCGGCATCGATCAGCACGGAGGTATCACCCCCTTGAACAAGCGTGACGTTGCCGGAACTTCCACTGGCAAGGATGGTGACGCGGATCATCGGGGTTTTGACAGAATTAACAGAATTTACCGAAGGGGATTTTGGGACAGGATGGCAGGATTTTAAGGACTAACAGAAGGAGTTTGTAGCCGCTGGATGCAGCGCAAAACCTATTATTACCCTCTTCTTCTCCGTGGCCTCTGTGCCCTCGATGGCTAATTCAGAATCTAAGATCAACCCAGAGCGAGTTGGGCGGTGGAGATTTCGAGGATCTCGTTCGTGATGCTGGCTTGGCGGGCTTTGTTGTATTCGAGCGTCAGATCCTTAACCAACGACTTGGCATTATCCGTCGCATTTTTCATCGCCACCATGCGGGCGCTTTGCTCGGAGGCGCGGGAGGCGAGTTGCGTTTGGAAAACCAAGTAGTGGATGTAGGCCGGAAGGATGGCGTCCAAAACCGATTTTGGTGATGGCTCAAATTCAAAACCGCCTTCGACTTCCGCAATCGGATCGTAGGGGCTGTTGATACCGAGTTCTTCGAGGCTCGAAATCGGCAACAGGGTGTAGTTGGTCGTCACCTGCGTGAGTGTGTTCACGAATCGTGGGTAGAGAACGGAAACCTTGTCGACGGAACCGTTGATAAAGCGCTCGAGGATGAATTTCGAGATTTGCTTGCTCTGCGTGAAGCAGGGTTGCTCTTGAAGCGGGAAATCCGCGATCATGTTGCGTCCGGTGCGGGCCAGGAATTGGGTTCCTTTCCGTCCGATCGTGATGAACTGTGTCTTGGTTTTATCGAACTCCGCCACTTCGCGCAGGACGTTTGTATTTAAAGCACCGCAGAGGCCTTTATCGGTTGTCATGACAACAACCAGTTCATTCTTCACCTCGCGGCGCTCCAAGAGTGGATGGAGCGAGGAATCAACGCTATCACGAAGCGCAACAATAACACGGTTCAAAAGCTGGGCGTAATCGCGGCCATTGAGCGCGGCTTGTTGGGCCTTGCGCATTTTGGACGCCGCCACCATTTGCATGGCTTTGGTGATTTGAGCCGTGTTTTTGACCGACTTGATGCGTCGGCGGATATCGCGAAGGTTGGCCATCGGAAATTAGCGGTTGAAGGATTTGAATTCTTCGAGAGCTGCGGAGAGTTCTTTTTCCACTTCTTCGTCAAACTGGCGTTTTTTGCCGAGTTTTTCGATGATGATTGGCTTGCGGGTTTCGATGAACTCGATGAACTTCGCTTGGGTTTCTTTAACTTTGTCAACGGTGACCGCGTCAAAGAGACCTTTTTGCATCGCCCAGAGGATCGTGGCCTGCATTTCAACGGCGATTGGGCGGTATTGCGGTTGTTTGAAAAGTTCCACGATACGCGCACCACGTTCGAGAGTGGATTTTGTTTTGGCGTCGAGATCCGATCCGAATTGTGCGAAGGCAGCGAGTTCGCGGTATTGGGCAAGGTCACCCTTGATCTTGCCAGCGACTTGTTTCATCGCCTTGATCTGAGCGGCCGAACCCACGCGGGACACCGAGAGACCGACCGAGATAGCCGGACGGATGCCTTGGTAGAAGAGGTCGGTTTCGAGGTAAATCTGACCGTCGGTGATCGAGATCACGTTCGTTGGAATGTAAGCCGACACGTCGCCGGCTTGGGTTTCAATGATCGGAAGCGCGGTGAGCGAACCATTTCCGCAATCCTCAGCCAAACGGGCGGAACGCTCGAGAAGGCGGCTGTGGAGATAGAAAACGTCACCCGGATACGCTTCACGGCCGGATGGGCGCTTGAGAAGAAGCGAAATCTGGCGGTAGGCGTTCGCGTGCTTGGTCAGATCGTCAAACACGATCAATGCGTCCATTCCATTGTCCATGAACCATTCACCCATGGCAGCGCCGGCGAATGGGGCAATGTATTGGTCGGCCGCTGTGTCGGAGGCCGTCGCAGCGATGATGATCGTATATTTCAACGCATCGTTATCTTCGAGGGCGGAAACAACGCGCGCGATGTTGGCGTTTTTCTGACCGATCGCGACAAAGATCGAATAAAGCGGACGGAAGTTTGCGTCTCCGCTTTCTTCACCGGCTTTGTTGATGCGTGCTTGGTTGATGATTGTGTCGATCGCGATGGTTGTTTTACCAGTCGCACGGTCGCCGATGATCAATTCACGCTGACCGCGGCCCACTGGGATCATCGCGTCAATGCTCATGATGCCCGTCTGAACCGGTTGGCTCACGCTGCGGCGCTTGATGATGCCGGGAGCGATTTTTTCAACGGGGTAGGTGATATCGGAGTTGATCGGGCCTTTGCCGTCGATCGGGCGGCCAAGGGCGTCCACCACGCGGCCAAGAAGACCTTTTCCAACGGGAACCTGAAGGAGCTTTCCGGTTGTTTTGGCTTCATCGCCTTCGCTGATCTTTGTGTAGTCACCCAGAACGATGACACCCACCTCGGTTTCTTCGAGGTTGAGGGCGAGACCTTTGACGCCATTGGGGAATTCCACCATTTCATTCAATTTGACGGCGCTGAGGCCTTCCACGCGGGCGATACCGTCGCCGATTTCACGCACGGTTCCGACGTTGGTTTGGCGGGCGGCGTTGTTTTTAACGGCGCTGATTTTTTCTTCGAGTTCGAGGACGATGTTGCTCATGAGTCGTTGGAATTAGGATTGTTTGATTGCTTCGAGGCGGGATTGGACGCTGCCGTCCCAGACGTTGCTGCCAAGTTGGATGCGCAGACCCGCGATCAGTTCAGGATTATGGTGAAATTCAGTGGTGATTTGCCCAAATTTGGATTTGAGGCTGTTTTCGATGTCTTGGGATTGGCTCTCCGAAAGGGGATGAGCGCTCTCAATCGTGGCATGGTGCTTGGCCACCTCCATGCGAACCAGGCGGGTGATCGCTTTTAAAATTTGCATGTAATGACGCGGTTTTTTTTGCGTCACTTCATCAAAAATCAAGCGCAGGCGCTGGGAGTCGATATGACCATCCACGAGGGCCATTTCAAAAAGGTCCTTCGATTGGCGGCGGGCTTCACGATTGAGTTTCATGTGGAGAAAATCAGGCGGCGAGTTGCTTGGTGGTTTCTCCAGCGAGGCGTTCCTGATCGGCATCTGTGAGGACGCGTCCGGCCACCTTGGCTGTGGTATCCACCACGAGGTGCAGCATTTCTTTTTTTACTTCGGCCACCATGCGGGCGCGGTCGAGCTCCACGGTCTCGCGGGCTTTGATGATGATGCCTTCAGCGTCCTTGATCGATTGCTGGAGGTGTTTTTGAGTCTGAACGTCGCTGGCTGTGCGAGCTTCCTCAATGATGCGCTGGGCATCGGTGTTTGCTTTGCGGAGGATTTCTTGGCAACGAATCTCGGATTCAGCGAGTTGTTTTTTGATTTTTTCGGCGTTGGCCTGGCCTTCTTCGATCGTGCGGCGGCGTTGCTCAAAAATCGCAATAACTGGGCCAAAAGCGAATTTTTTGAGAATCGCATAAACCATCAAAAACAAAATAACTTGGGCAATGAACTTAGGCCAAGCAATGCCGAATTGTGTGAGAAGCTGATCCATGGAAAATGATTGAAGATTTAGAAAAATGGGCCGGAACCGTCCGAGTGGCGGACGGCTCCAGCAATGGAATTAGCGTCCTTGGAAAGCAAGGATAAGAGCGTAAATCGCAATAGCTTCTGCGAGAGCCATTCCGATGATGCTCAATGTGAGCACTTTTCCGGATGCACCGGGATTGCGGCCAACGGCTTCCACGGCTTTTCCGCCGATCATGCCGATGCCGATAGCTGCCGCTGCGCCAGCGATGGCGAGGGTGAAGCTTCCTGAGATTCCGCCGGCTGTTGCCGCCGCTTCTGCGATGAGTTGTGGTATCATGTATTTAGTTTCTTAGTGTTGTTTTCTCCATCGCCCGCAGTCTTTGCCACGGTCCCGATGGAAAAAGGGTTTTAGTGACCCTCTTCCTCGTCGTGTGAGGTTGAGAGTTGGATGTAAACGGAGCAAAGGAGCATGAAGACAGTGGCTTGCAGGAGGCCTACCAGAATTTCCAAAAAGTAAAACGGAATTGGGATCGTAACAGAACTGATGTATGCGACCCACTCGGGCAACCCAAGAGTCTTGCCAAGAGTGATCATGGTCGTCAGGAGCGTCTCACCTGCAAAGACGTTACCGAAAAGTCGCAACGAGAGCGAAACGGGGCGGAAGGCCATGGAGACAACTTCAATCAGCCCAACGAACAGAAAAATCGGGATCAAAACAATGGCCATGAACCCAGTGAGTCCGCCTTTGACACCGAAGATGTGGCTCAAAAAACCTTTCAACCCCACTTCACCAATCGACCAGAAAAGCCAGAAAATCATGAAGACCACGGCCATTGCCAGAGTCATGTTCATATCGGCGGTGGTCGGACGCAGAAGAGGGGCAGTAACA
>JBEIMO010000120.1:0-5840 GCA_040378625.1 Verrucomicrobiia bacterium
AAACCACGGAGTCATTTGACGATGCGCTTCTGGTTGCTGTGACATTGGATCCATGGAACGCGCAGGCCGGATTTATTAACGTTCCTTTGGGGGGTTGTGGTCTTGGTGAAAATGATCCCTATCTCGTCGAGGATCTTCTCACGGGAGAACGTTTCGCCTGGAGAGGTTCCCGCAATTTCATCGCCCTCGACCCGCACCATCGTCCAGCCCATGTCTTCCGCGTGAGAAGACACCTTGGCCATGAGGCAGGGGAAGATGTTTTTGCATAAAACCTCCAAGATTATTAACCACAGAGGACACAGAGATCACAGAGGAGGAATTGTTTGCAGAAAATTTGCTGCTTCTGTTTCTTATTCTTAAAATTTTGTAAATTCTGTCCCAAAATCGGATTTCGGGCGCGTTGGACAAATGCCTGCTTGCTGAGTTAGTTTACTCGGCATGTCGTTCGTCCATTTGCATTGCCACTCGGAATATTCACTCCTCGACGCCACCGTGCGTTTGGATGAGTTGGTGAAAAAAACGGCAGGGTTGGGGATGCCGGCAGTGGCTGTAACCGATCATGGGAACCTGCATGCGGCGGTGCCGTTTTATCAACAGGCAGAAAAGGCAGGTGTAAAACCAATCATTGGTTGCGAGGTTTATGTTGCGCCGGGCTCAATGCTCGACCGCTCGGGATCGGCGGCGAAGGACACCGCCTATCATCTCACGCTCTTGGCTACGAATGCTGAAGGCTATGCGAACCTTGTTAAACTTGTCTCGGCAGGTCATCTCGAGGGATTTCATAACAAACCCCGTGTCGATCGGGAGCGTCTTGCGCTTCATGCGAAGGGGATCATTGCTCTGAGCGGATGCCCGCGTGGCGAAATTTCCACGCTGCTTTCCAGTGGGCGCGGTAAAGAGGCGAGGGAAATAGCGGCTGCCTATCGCGATATTTTCGGGCTGGAAAATTATTTCATCGAACTCACGGATTTTGGATTGGACGCTCAGCGCCGCATCAATCCGGAGTTGGTGAAAATCGCCCGTGAATTTGATTTGGGATTGGTTGCCACGAATGACGTTCATTTTTTGGATAAGAGCCATCATGAACCGCATGACGTTTTGATCTGCATTGGATCTGGCTCGATGGTCGTGGATGAAAAGCGTCAGCGTTACGACTCCGAGATGTATTTCAAATCCGGAGAGGAAATGCGGGCGTTGTTTTCGGAAGTGCCTGAGGCCTGTGACAACACGCTGCGAATCGCCGAGCGTTGCGATTTTAAAATGGAATTTGGTGTGCCGAAATATCCGAATTTCGATTCGCCCGATGAACGCAGCCGGGAGCAATATTTGCGCGACCTCTGTAATGAAGGCCTCCGCAAGCGCTTCAATGATCGGGTTGACACGGATCAGGAACTCAGCACCCGTTTGAACTATGAACTCTCGGTCATCGAGAAAACCGGGTTCATCAGTTATTTTTTGATCGTCTGGGACTTCATTCGCTACGCCAAGGAACAGGGAATTCCTGTGGGCCCGGGGCGCGGATCCGCTGCAGGTTCGCTCATCGCCTATGTGCTGGGAATTACAGATATCGACCCGCTGCGCTACGGCCTCATCTTTGAAAGGTTTCTCAATCCCGAGCGTATTAGTCCACCGGATATCGACGTGGATTTTTGTATGGATCGCCGTGGTGAGGTCATCGACTACGTCCGTCGAAAATACGGCGAACGCGCGGTTTCCCAGATTGTAACCTTTGGAACATTGGGAGCGAAGAGTGTCATTCGAGACGTCGGGCGGGTTCTTGGTTGGAGCTATGGGGATGCCGATCGCGTGGCCAAGATGATTCCGAATGAGCTGAACATCGACCTCGCCAGCGCCAAGGAAAAAAACCCGGAACTTGCTACGGCGATTGAGAACGAGGCATCCGTCAAGCAGCTTTGGGACTACGCCACGGTGTTGGAAGGCCTGTCGCGCAATACTGGTATTCATGCCGCTGGCGTGGTGATTGCCGATCGTCCGTTGGATGAATTCATTCCGCTCTGCCGAGGCAAGGAAAACGAGGTGGTAACGCAATATGCCATGGGGCCGTTGACCGATCTGGGCATGTTGAAGATGGACTTCTTGGGCCTGCGCACGCTGACCATTATGCAAGAGGCCGTGCGTCTCATTCATGCCAGTAATCCGACGTTCGACATTGATACGATTCCCACGGACGACAAGGCAGCCTTTGATATCTACAACCGAGGTGAAACACTGGGCGTCTTCCAAATGGAAAGCGGGGGCATTACGAATTGCTGTAAGCGCTTCGATGTTTGCTGCATTGAGGACATCATCGCCATCGGTGCGCTCTACCGTCCTGGTCCGATGCAATTTATCGATAGCTATATCGAAAACAAAAAAGGCATCAAAAAAGTCGAATACCTGCACCCGCTTCTCGAACAGGTTTGCGCCGAAACGCAGGGCATTATTGTGTATCAGGAACAGGTGCAACGGGCCGCAAGCGTCCTCGCGGGCTACTCGCTCGGTGAGGCCGATCTTCTCCGTCGCGCCATGGGTAAAAAAGATAAAGCCAAGATGGAGAAGGAACGTTCCCGCTTCATCGCCGGTTGTGAAAAAATAAATAACATTCCGCCCAAAGTGGCTGAGGCGATCTTCGGCTTCATCGAAAAATTTGCCGAATACGGATTCAATAAATCCCACAGCGCCGCGTATGGCTGGATTTCGTATCAGACGGCCTATCTCAAAGCCCACTATCCGCGAGAGTTTATGTCAGCGATGCTGACCTTCGATGCCAGCACGACGGAGCGATTGGCCCAAGTGATCGCTGAATGCCGTCGCATGGAGATTCCTGTGTTGCCGCCTGATATCAATGCGAGCGACCTGAAGTTTTCTCCAGACGCCAATGGTCCAGGTATTCGTTTTGGGTTGGCCTCCATCAAAAATGTTGGCGCCGGTGCGATGGAATCCGCCATCGCCGAGCGGGTGAAGAACGGTCCGTTTACCACTCTCGAAAAATTCTGCTCGCGCCTCGATTCGCGCACGGTGAACCGAAAAATTATCGAGAGTCTCGTGAAGTGCGGGGCCTTCGATGGATTTGGAAAAACTCGCGCTCAACTTTTCACGGAAATCGAATCCGCCATGGCTTCCGCAGCCTCTCAGCAGCGTGATCGCGCAAGTGGGCAGGTTTCCCTTTTTGGCGAGATGCCGATGCCTGAAAAACAATCCTCCTCGGCGAAGAAGGTTGAGCCCTGGCCGCAGTTGGAAATGTTAAAATACGAAAAGGAGCTTCTTGGCTATTATGTGAGCGGTCATCCGCTCGACAGCTACGCGGGGCACTTCGATTCGGGAAAATACAACACCATCGCTCAGGCAACTCAGGCCACGGAAAACGGCACATTCAAACTCGCGGGCCTCATTATTACAGTGGAAAAGAAATTTTCCAAAAAGGACGGCAAACCCTTCGGGATTGTCGTTCTTGAAGATTTTACGGGATCACTCGAACTCACCGCTTGGGATGAAACATTCACAAAAAACGCGGCGATTCTTGTGCCGGGGACGGCGGTGACGATCAATACGCGGATTTCTCGCCGCGATGAAGCAATTCGAGCCACTGGCGGTGCTATGGCAGCTCTCAAGCCGAAGGCTTCTCTGCGCGCCGTTCGGTTGCGCTTGGCGAGGGAACGTCTTGAGGAATCCCATCTCCATACAATTTTAGAGGCCGTGAAAAAATATCCCGGTGCCCGTCCGCTCATTTTGGAATTCATTCTTCCCAATGGACGAGCCTTGGAAATTCCCGCAGGGGAGGAGTTCAGCGTGGGTGATGAACGGGCTCTGCTGGAAGCCGTCTCGCCATTTATTCTTACGGCTTGAGAGACAACTTTTGACGCCGTTTGCGTCTTAAAGCGCGGCGTTTTTTGACTTCTTCCGGAGTTTCCACGACAACCGGTTTGCTGGCAGGAGCGGGTTTGGCAGGTGGCACTTCTTTAGCCGATGGGATTTTTTTGGAGCGCCCAGCAGGAGCCTTTGCTGTCTTGGGTTTTTCTTTTTTCGGAGGCGCTATTGGTTCTTTTGCCGACTTGGCTGCTTTTTGTTGGGCCTTCTTCTTGGCAGGAGCTTCCTTTGCGATCGGTGGCTCTTCTGGTGTGTGGATTTTCGGTGCGGCGGGCTTTGCTTTTGGTCTCGTTTTTTTGGGTTTTAAAAGCAAGCGGGCATTGAGCAACTCAGGAATAGGTGCCGGTTCCTCTTCGCGACTGGCCAATTGACTTTGAGGCGTATCGCGTTTGTTCAAGCAATCCGAAACCGATTCCAGCAAGCGCAAGACATTGGTTTCCCAAGTGGCATGCTCCTCAAAGCCCTCCCAGTTAGGTTCAGGGAGATCGCTGTGCAGCAAAGTCGCCATTCCATTTGCGATCGCCTCACTCGAGTCGGGTTCCAAATAAACCCCCAGGCCAAAGTGTTCGACCATATCTTGCATCGGGCTATCCCCACTGGATGCCAGAACTCTGCGGCGGGATTGCGCCGCATGGATCAAGGAAGCTGTTTGGGAGTGATAGGAGGCGGTGTAGGTGAGGAGAATGAAATCGGCTGCCTGATAATAGCTGTTTCGTTTTTCGTCGGATATGAATTCATCCGAAATATACACGCGGTCTTCGAGGCCAAGGTCGTTAGCGAGGGTTTGGTAGTATTTGATCGGCCTGTCCTTGTGGTTTGAAACACCGCCAAGCATCACTAAAAATGCATTCGGATTTTCGAGGAGGGCGCGGATGGCAAGGTCGAGATTTTTGTGATTCCTCACCGCGCCAAATGAGAGAAAAACTTTTTTCCCGCGCGGCACATTCCATTTCTTTCGGATGGTCTTCGGATCCTCGAAAACTTGGGTCATTGTATCCGGGCCTATCGGCACCTCAACCATTCGGACATGCTTGGGAATAATCTTGGGATTGGCCAAGCGTTTGTGGGCGATAAAAATGCTGATCGGTTTAAAGGAAAGTTTATTTCCCAGACGCAGCCACCAGGGTGGGCTCGTGCGCTTGTTGGGATTCGAGAAATGGAGGTTGGTCGCGTAGACCGTCGATTGCGAATTGCGGAGCAAAATATGCGGCAAAATCCAAAGCGGCGAATGCGCTTCCACATGGCTCGCATTTAAAACGATAGCCGGCTTGAGCCTGTAAATCTCCCAAGCGAGTCGGAGTTGGTTCTGGACGGTTTGAATCGCTTTTCCCCAATTTCGCGAGGCAAGCCCTCCTCCTCCTGAACTTGCTCCTTCCTTCATGCAGACATCCACCGGATACGGCGCATTTCGGGATCGCAAAAAACCGGGCCCGCAGAGGAGAAGCACTTTGATACCCAGATCGTGCAAGGCAATAGCCTGCTTATGAGTCTGATCGGCAACAACGCCATGCGATCCAGGGCAATGTATCAGAATGTCTAAATTCGGTTGGCTTTGCATCTCGAGCTTCTTTGAAAAATTATTCCTCAAACTCTAAACGGATAGATGAAAACCCTGCATGTGGGCGGTTGGAGGAAGTCATCTCAGCCTGTCGTTTGAAGCGGCAATATCCTCGAGAATCTGTGCCCCGAGCGGATAAGCGGCAAGTTTTTTTTAGAGGGAACGGAGGTGAGGTGGCAGGATGAAAGGATTTCCAAGATTAAAAGGAGGGGATGGAAAGTTGTGCCCGCCACAAAAAAGAAACTGCCATTGCGCCAGGAAATCATCGAATAATCCCAATCGTGGAAGAGCTTTTTCCAAAATCACCCGATGCACCGCCGGACGACGCGCCGCTGGCCACTCGCATGCGTCCGCGCACGCTGGAGGAATACGGCGGTCAGCATCATATTCTCGCTCCGGGCAAGTTGCTTCGCCG
>JBEIMO010000121.1:0-5778 GCA_040378625.1 Verrucomicrobiia bacterium
CAATAAGGATATTCGCATCATGCGCTCTTGTGGTGGCCATTTTTTGTTTGGGGTCTGAATCTGCAATGAACTTCTGCAGTGCATCGCGCGCTTGTGCATGGTCCTTGATTTGGAGGTAGGAAACGCCGAGCCAAAATTGGAGATCCTGCCGTTGATCTCGCGGGAGGGGAGGGCTTATGGCGAGTGCTTCTTGAATGGCATCGATCGCTTCCGAAAATCGCTGGAGCGTTGTGAAGCAAATGGCCAACTCGTAAGCGGAGTTTCTGAGTGCGTTTTTAGCTTCCTCCGATTTCCCAAAATCCTTTCGAAACTGTGAATAGATCGCTGCCGCCTGCTCATAGTTTTTCTCGTTGAAAGCACGGCGCGCCTTATCAAATGCTTCATCTGCAGTGAATCCTTCGACGGCGCCCGGATTTGTCTCTTTCTTCGTTTGTGCATGGAGAGACAGAGGAAAAATGATGACCGCAGCGAGTAAGCTAATCAATGGGTGATGGGCCGTCTTCATTTTCAATGGCAACGAATGGTCGCTGCTCCTTTGTCAAATCCGTCGACGCGGAGGTAGAAATAAAAAGAGACAAAAACGTAACAAACGCCAATTTGTGAGCGCTTCTTGAGGCTATTGTGCTGAATTTCTCGGAATGATTTGCGTTTGGTCTCCCCTCCGCGTATTCAATGGGGCACATGGCCAAAGATGATTGCATTACTAGCGAAGGCGTCGTTGTTGACGTTCTGCCCGGCACACTGTTCCGGGTTAAACTTCCAAACGACCACATCCTGCTTGCGCACATCTCCGGCAAGATGAGGAAGAACTTCATCCGTATTGTTCCGGGTGACAAAGTGACTGTTGAAATTTCTCCTTACGACCTGACGAAAGGTCGCATCACGTTCCGCGAGTCGGGCGGTCCCCCACGCACTCCGAGAAGGTAATTAGCGCGTCCGGTGCTAATGAAGTTTTGCTTGGGGGATGGGGTGTCAAAACTTAGCTTTTCCGCATGATTGCAGGTATTGATTTAGGCACCACGCACTCGCTGGTCGGTGTTATGGATAGCGGATTTCCGGTCTTGATCGCCGATGATTCTGGCCGTCGCCTCACGCCTTCTGCTGTCTGGTTTTCTTCTGATCCGAAGCCGGTCGTCGGATGGGATGCGTTGGCAAAAAAATCCTCTGATCCGAAAAACGTCATCACTTCTGTCAAGCGCCTCATGGGCCTTCGAGCGGGTGAATGGAAAGGCGATGCCCCAGAATTTGGACTCACATCCGGTTCGGATGGTTTGATGCGTGTCGTTGTTGGGGAGCGCTCGCTGTTGCCGGAGGAAGTATCTGCCCTGATTCTTTCCAAGCTCAAAGCCGATCTCGAAAAATCCTGCGGATGCCCAGTGGATCGCGTTGTCATTACTGTTCCAGCGTATTTCAACGATGCCCAGCGTGCTTCAACCAAGCGCGCGGGGGAATTGGCAGGATTTCGCGTGGAGCGACTTTTGAGTGAACCGACCGCCGCCGCACTGGCATATGGGCTGGACCGCCTCGGCGAGCACGCTCGAGTGGCCGTTTATGACTTTGGCGGCGGCACATTCGACGTTTCCATTTTGGAACTCAACAACGGAGTCTTCGAGGTTCTCTCCACAAACGGTGATACACGCCTTGGGGGTGATGATTTCGATGCGGCGCTCGCTGGCGCATGGGAAGTCAGCATTCGACACGCCGAAAAAATCAAACGTCTGCTTACAGAACAGGAAAGCGTTGTCGTTGATGGCAAATCTTACTCTCGTTCCGGTCTGGAGCGTATTTGCGGGCCGATTGTCGAAAGAACGAGAGCCCATTGTATCCGTTCGCTGGCAGATGCAAAAATCGAGACTTCGATGCTGGATGCAGTGATTCTTGTTGGAGGTGCCACGCGCATGCCGCTTGTGAGGAAATTTGTGGCAGCCCTTTTTGGACGTGAGCCGGATGTCAGCCAGCATCCAGATGAAGCCGTCGCTCTCGGTGCAACCATCCAGGCGGGAATCATCGAGGGTTCTTTGCAAAATGTCACTTTGCTGGACGTCACCCCGCTTTCACTTGGCATTGAAACATTCGGAGGATTGATGAATGTCATTATCCCTCGAAATACAACGATTCCATGCAAAGCCGGTGAAATGTTCACGAATGCGATCGCCAACCAATCTTCGATGCGCATCAGCGTGCTTCAGGGTGAGCGCGAAATGGCGCGTGACAACTGGAAACTCGGTGAAATGGCAGTTGCCTTTCCTCCCGCCGCTAAAGGTCAGGCCCGCGTGGGAGTCCAATTTGAACTCGATGCCAATGGGATCCTTCATGTTTTGGCCCGTGATACTGCAACTGGAAAAGATACCGTTGTTGATATTCAGAGCGCCGTAGAAGTCTCCGATGAAGCCGTTGAAAAAATGCTCGGTGATTCCTTGGAGCACGCCTTTGAAGACATGGACGAGCGCATTTTTACCGAGGCTAGACTGAAAGCGGAGGAGATGCTGCCAGCGATAGCGTCTGCTCTCGAGCAACTCGGAGATGAAGTGCCGATCGGCGTTCGCGAGGAGATCTCTCGACTCACGCTAGCTGCTCAGAATGCCTTAGAAACTCGAGCCACGGCAGAACTCAAAAGTCTTCTTAAGGAACTCGATGCAGTCACTGAGCCGCTCGCCACGGCCCTCATCGAAAAAACTCTGGGGCAGATTTGATCTGCATTGAGAGCCGAAGATTTCTAATCGAATTTTCAGAAAACAAAAACGGCGGAGACTTGCGTCCCCGCCGTTTGGTTACTCTTAACTGTGAGCTAGTCGATTAGATCGCTTTTTCGCCGGTTTCGTCGGTGCGAATACGGATGGCTTCCTCCACAGTGGAGACAAACACTTTTCCGTCACCGATCTTGCCGGTTTTGGCTGATTTCACGATGGCTGAGACCGCGCTTTCCAGAGCGGAATCCGCCAACACGACTTCGATTTTAATCTTAGGTAGGAAGTCGACCGTGTATTCACTGCCGCGGTAGATTTCCGTGTGACCTTTTTGACGGCCGAAGCCTTTGACTTCGCTCACTGTCATTCCCTCGATGCCGAGGTCTGCGAGCGCTTCTTTGACTTCTTCCAGCTTGAAGGGCTTGATGATTGCTTCGATTTTTTTCATAGGATGATTTCTCTAATGAACTGCGATTACTTGTTGAGAAGGTAGCCTTCTTCGCCGTGGTTGGAGATGTCCAATCCGGCAGCTTCCTCTTCGGCTGTTGGGCGAAGTCCAATGGTGTATTTCACGATCAATGTCACGATCAGCGTTCCAACGAGTGCCAGCACCAGGGTGAGGGCGATAGCTTGGAACTGGACGCTCCAGAGCGTGCCGCCTTCGATGGCTGCTTTGAGGCCGTTTTTCTCGGCATAGGCTTCGCTCACGAGGTTAGAGTTGACGGAATCGGTGGCAAGGAAACCGGTGAGCAATGCGCCCAGAGTTCCGCCAACCGCATGCACGCCGAAGGTATCGAGTGCGTCATCAAAACCAAGCTTGGCTTTCAAATAGGTCACCGCGAGGAACGGAACAACGCCTGCGACCAATCCGATGATCATCGCGCCAGTGGAATCCACAAAGCCTGCGGCTGGGGTGATCACCACAAGGCCAGCAACAGCTCCGGAGCAGAAGCCCAAGATGCTGGGGTGACCTTTGAAGATGGCTTCCAACATGGCCCATACGAATGCGCCGGTTGCAGCGGCAAGGGTTGTTGTGAGGAAAGCATTTGCGGCAATACCATCAGCGGCAAGAGCGCTGCCGGCGTTGAATCCATACCAGCCAACCCAGAGCATGCCGGTTCCAACCATGCAGAGAACCATGCTGTGCGGTGGCATTGGAACTTTTCCGAAGCCGATGCGGCGACCGAGAAGGATACAGAGAAGAAGTGCAGACCATCCGGAGGACATGTGCACCACGGTTCCGCCAGCGAAATCGATAGCAGGGATTTTGGCGTCAGCATTCCAGACACCATTCATGAGGCCTGTGCCGCCCCAGACCATGTGGGCGAGAGGGAAGTAAACAACGAACATCCAAAGAGCGGTGAAAAGCATCACGGCGGAGAACTTCATGCGTTCAGCCGTGGCGCCAAAGATAAGCGCTGGAGTGATAATCGCGAAGGTGAGCTGGTAAACGCAGAACACACTTTGCGAGATCCAGTAGGCATAGGTGGTGTTTGGAGCCGCGCCAACGCCTTTCAGGAAGAAATACTCAGATCCCCCGAGGAATGGGCTTTCAAAGTTTGTTCCAAAGACAAGGCTGTAGCCAACCGCCCACCAAAGAATGGCGACCATGCCGGCGAGCCCGAGACACATGGCCAGGATAGAGAGCACGTTTTTGGCGCGCACCAAGCCGCCGTAGAACAATGCCAAGCCGGGAAGTGTCATAAATAACACCAGTGCGGCGGATGTCATCATCCAAGCGTTGTGACCGGGGCCAGCGACGGCTTCGATTTTGCTGCCGGCCGGATCCACGTTGTTGATGTAGGCCTCAAGACCAGCGATGCGCTGCTCAAGGGTTGGTTCAGGTTTGGGCTCTTCCGCAGCATCCTGCGCGAAAGCGGAGTTTGATAGGAATGACCCCGCTGCAATGACTATCGCAGCAAGACCGGCCAGTAGGTGTGTTTTTCTCATCTTGGATTTTTTGTTTTTAGGTTGTCCCGATTTTTCAATCGGGGGTTCGAAACCTTTTAAGCAAACGCCATGCCAACCTGGTTGCGTAGGTAAGAGAAAATTTTCGGGTGTATAAAAAACAACACCCGAGTTCCGTGTGCATAGAATTCGCCAGACGTTGGGAATTCTTCGTGCCAGCAGATCAGAATTTAAGCTCTACGCCGCCGTAGAAGCCGATGGGAAGGGCAGGTTCGCCTCCAAAGTATTGATAGTTGGTATTAGTGACATTTTCCACCCGTCCGAAGATGGCGAAATGATCATTGTGCTCATAACGAGAATAAACTCTGGCGGTGAAGTAGTCTTCCACATCTGTGTAGGTAGTAAATCGATCTTCTCGATCAAGGAGTATTGTTGCGCCACATCCAATGGTCCACTTTTTGAATAAACAATAACTCGAATCTAGGCCGAATTGCTGGCGAGGAATGCCGCCCCTGCGAATGGATTCGTTTGAACTTTCATACGTTGAATTTGTGTAAGTATATGAAAGTCTGGATTTCCAGTCTTTAAAAAATGTGGAATTCAAGGCTAATTCCACGCCGCTATTTTTTGCTTTTATGCGATTAACGTAGGCAGAAGTCGTGCTGTCGTAATCCATGAGGTTACGAATGTCATTTCGAAAAAACGTAGCCGAAAAGATGAGCTTTCTCTTTATCAGATATTGGTCAAACCCTGCATCCCAACCGCGAGAGGTTTCGGGTTTTAAATTCGGATTTCCAATTTCATAAGGTGCTAATGAATATAACTTTCTTAAGTTTGGCGCTTGAAATGCCGTCCCATAGCTGGCGCGAATCTTAGTATCACTTTTTGCAAACAAATAGGCCCCAGTAAAGCGGTAGGTCCAGATGTCCCCTGCTAGTTTGTAATTATCGTATCTTAATCCAGAAGTGATATTTAAGTTTTTGATCAGTTCCCATTCGTCTTGCAGGTAAAGGGCCCAATTTGTGGTGTAATTATTCGATTGGGAGGTCTCTGCTGTTTGATAGTTAAATTCCACGCCCGAAGTGAGAACATTGTTCCGATGAATTTGCACACAATTCATCCATTCAATGGAGTAATTAGCGGATTCTTCAACTGATGGAACCCAACTGTAACGATCGAAATA
>JBEIMO010000122.1:0-5755 GCA_040378625.1 Verrucomicrobiia bacterium
ATGACGCCGCCTACGCCACCTTCGAACTCGAAGGCGGAGTGGTCGCGCATTTCAACTCCTCATGGGTGACCCGCGTGCGCCGTGACGACCTCCTCACCGTTCAAGTGGATGGTGAAAAAGGTTCCGCCGTCTGCGGCCTCCGCGATGTCTGGATTCAGCACTACGGCAACACGCCGCGTCCGACCTGGAACCCCGACATTCCGCAGCCCATCAACTTCTTTGAAGGCTGGGCCAAAGTCCCCGATCAAGAGACCTACGACAACGCCTTCAAAATCCAGTGGGAACTCTTCCTCCGCCACCTCGTTCTCGACGAACCATTCCCATGGGATCTCCTGCGCGGAGCCAAAGGCGTCCAATTCGCCGAACTCGGCCTCAAGAGCTGGGCCGAACGCAAGTGGGTCACTGTCGATAAACTTCAGTAATTAAAACACCCCTCACTGCGTATTTGCTCAGTTTATCAATGAGAATTACGCAGTGAGGGATTCGGCTGTGTGGAAAATGCGAAATTTCGCATTCTTTAATGTGTTGGTTGCAAAAACGGCGCAACCACGCAACTCAACGCCAGAAGAGATAGTATTCCGAAGGAAATGATAGGGAGGATGCTCATGACTGAAGCTAAAGCGGGGAAAATTGTTTTCAACCGACAATTTTTTCTTTGTGAATTGATGGAGAAATTGCCGCTCCATTGCCTCAAAAACAAGGGATTCAATGTTTGCTTTTGCCGAGATTCCTCAACAATATAAAAAACTCAAATTGCTATAAATTTCATGAGCCAAGCTAATTCACTCGACCAACTCAAACAGTTCACAACCGTTGTCGCCGATACCGGTGACTTTGAAAGCATTCGCGCCTACACGCCACAGGACGCTACCACCAACCCAACGCTCATTTTCAAAGCGGTCCAGCAGACTGAATACAAGCCGCTCCTTGAGAAGGTAGTTGCTGATAACCGTAACAGCTCACTCACTGGCGCCGCACTTCATCGCAAGGTGATTGATGACCTGCTGATCGCATTCGGTCGCGAAATTCTTTCGGTTGTTCCAGGTCGTGTTTCTACCGAGGTTGACGCTCGTCTTTCCTTTGATGCCGAGGCCACTGTGGAAAAGGCCCGTTATCTTATCAGCCTGTTCGAAAAACAGGGAACACCCCGCGAGCGAGTGTTGATCAAGATCGCCGCCACATGGGAAGGCGCTCAAGCAGCTGCTGTTTGTCAAAAAGAAGGCATCAACTGCAATCTCACGCTCCTCTTCTCGCTGCCTCAGGCCATTGCCTGTGCGGAAGCCGGTGTGCGCCTCATTTCTCCATTCGTGGGCCGAATCTACGATTACTACAAAACCAAAACCGGCAAGGAATACACGGGTGCGGAAGATCCCGGTGTGTTGTCCGTTCAAAAAATTTACGCCTACTACAAAAAGTTTGGCTACAACACACAGGTCATGGGTGCGAGCTTCCGAAATGTCGGTGAAATCACCGAACTCGCCGGTTGCGACCTTCTCACGATCAGCCCCGACCTCCTCAAAAAACTTCAGGACTCCAACGAGACGATCACCCGCAAGCTCGATCCAGTCGCCGCTGCCGCTTCATCCATCGAAAAAATCGAGATGAATGAAAAAGCATTCCGCTGGCACCTCAATGAAGATGCGATGGCCACAGAGAAACTCTCCGATGGCATTCGCAAATTTGCGGTTGATATCGTGGAGCTCGAGAAGATTGTTGCGAAGAGCTTCTAATATTCAAAAAACTTCGGTGCTCAACAAAAGTTGTTCACCAACATCTCTGGCGATTCACTTTCCAAGTAGAGTGAATCGCTTGATGTTTTTATAACCCCCTCCATTCGCATTGATGAAGCCAGTATCCCTCGATCTTACCATGCAGAGCGGTCAGGTGTTTCACTGGAATAAAAACCAGGATTCCACTTGGAGCGGCTTGATTGTGGATTCATTCGTCAGGGTAGGGGAGTCGTCCTCCGGCCTCGATGTGTTCTGCGGTGATCCAGAAATGGTTCATCGATATTTTGCGATGGATCATCCTTTGGAGGACATCTATGCCGCATTTCCGCCAGACCCGATGAGCCAATCCTCGCTGATCGCCTGTCAGGGATTGAGGATCATTCGCCAGCCTCGCTGGGAATGCTTGGCCACGTTCATTACGAGTTCGATGAAACAAGTCGCCCACATTCGCGCAATGTCGTTGGCGATTCGTAAGAAATTTGGAACCTCGGTTGTGGGCTCCGAGGTCAATGCCTATCCGCATTTTGAAAAGCTCGCCGAGGTCCGTGAAAAGGATTTGATGGCTTGTGGCTTGGGCTATCGGGCGGCGAATCTTTTGAATACCGCCCGTATGTTGGCTGAGGGAAAGTTGGAGTTGGATGCCATAGCCAAGTTGCCGACGGACCAGTTGCGTGAGGTTTTAGAAACTCTGCCTGGCGTGGGCGTGAAGGTCGCGAATTGTGTTTTGCTCTTTGCGTATGAGCGGTTGGATTCTGTGCCAATCGATGTGTGGATTCATCGCATTCTCATGGCCATGCGGAAGGGCAGAAAAGGAACGCCAGACCAGTTGGCTCGCTATGCCCGAAAACGCTTGGGGCCTTATGCTGGCTACGTTCAGCAATATCTCTTCCACGTAGCCCGCACGAAATCCAAGCCCTGAGCTCAAGTGGCCATGGCCAGAACTTCCGAGGCCGTTTTAAAATGCATCTTCGCATGACGGTCGAGCGCCTCGGCACCATGGGTGCGAATGAGCGTCACGGCAGATTCTTTAACGCGCGCCGAAACACCGCGCGGAAGCTCTACTCCAGACGCTTTGCCAGCCTCATCGAGCCAGTTGATGAATTTCTCCCGAGCCAATATTGAGGCGGCGGCGACGGCGTAATCCGACTCGGCTTTGGTTCTCTGATCCAAAACAATTTTTTTTCCCTTGTCCATGAGCGCACGTTCCAACACCCGCACGTCGGCAAATTTATCCGAAAGGGCGCGCGGGCATTCTGGACAAAGTCCGCATAAATCCTCGATCACACGCGCATGACCCCAGGCGAGGAGACGATTGAGATTGCCAATTTTTCGGTAAAGTTCGTTGTAGCGCGGCGGGGCAATCGTCACGACACTCGCTGGCACGCGAGCCTTGCGAATGACTGCTGCCAAATCGCGGATGCGCTTATCGGAGGTGATGGCCTTGCTGTCCTGCACGCCTGCATCACGCAGGGTGCGGGCGATCTCGGGGTTCACATAAACACCCGCGATCACAAGGGGGCCAAAAAGGTCTCCCTTGCCGCTTTCATCAATTCCAAAGTGTGGTTCAAAAAGCTCCGGCGAGTGAACCTCCTCATATCCCAAGCGCGCCTCTCCGAGAACGCGTGGTTCGAGGATGAAGGTAATGAACTCCTCGAGTCCTCGACCTTGAATGACGGCTTTCGGGCCTTTTTCATAAACGGCAACGTTCAGCTTCCCTTTTTTGGCGGAGTAGAGCATGTAGGGTTTACTCTCAAACTCAAACCCCTCGTCTAAAAGAACGCTGCGCAATGTTTCGGCCTGTGCGGCAGTCAATGGTGCGGTATGAGTATGCAGTGCTTTTGCTGAAGACATTTACCAGTTTTGCGCGTAATCCCTACTGCCTGTCGAGATGATACCCGAACCTTCCGAATTCAACCGCGCCCTGAGGCGCTGGTTTCGTGGTCATGGTCGCGATCTCCCATGGAGGACCAATCCGTCGCCATACCAAGTAATGGTTTCGGAATTCATGCTCCAGCAAACGACCGTGGCCGCGGTGAAACCCTATTTTGAGCGCTGGATGCGGCGATTTTCCGATGTTGCCTCGCTGGCATCGGCCAAGGAATCCGATGTGCTCAAACTCTGGGAAGGGCTCGGATACTACTCTCGCGCCCGCAATCTCCAACGTGCCGCCCAAGCGGTCATCATGCGCCATGCTGGGCAGATTCCTTCCGATATGTCTGCTTTGCGCGAATTGCCGGGCGTTGGACCTTACACGGCCGCAGCCATCGCGGCATTTGCTTTTGATCAATGCGTGCCTGTCCTGGATGCCAATATCAACAGGGTCATGGCGAGGCTCTTCAATTACCGAGAAAACATCACCACATCCGAGGGGCGTCGTTTTCTGGAACAAGCTGCGGCATCACTTTTACCTGCAAATGGAGGGAGACTTCACGCTTCGGCGTTGATGGATATTGGTTCACTTATTTGCCGCGCTGGAGAACCCGATTGCTCCGTATGCCCGGTTAAAAAATTCTGCCGCGCCGAGTCGCCAGCCGCACTGCCAGTCAAGCCCGCGAAAAAAGAAGTCACTCTCCAGCACGATTGGCGCACCTTTGCCGAGAAGGATGGTAACGTGTATTTGATGCAATCTCCAGGCCCGATCTGGAATGGGCTCTGGGTCTTGCCGCCCGGCAAAGAGTCTCTCAAGCCGCTCACAACGCTGACCTACGCCATTACCCGTTACAAAGTGAACCTTGGAGTTGTCGCGGGCGAGCCGGAGTCAAACTGGCAGCCATTTTCCATTCATCATCTGCCCGCCATGCCGAGTCCTCATCGCAAGGCACTGGCAAAAATCATCGATTCACGCACGCCACCTCTTGCGCGTCTGTAATTTTTTGAACTATGAAAAAAGTCGTCATTACCGGAGTCAGCCATGGTCTCGGAAAATCCATGGCTCTCTATTTTGCAAAGTCCGGCTTCGTAGTTCATGGCTGCGGACGAAATGCAAAAGCGCTGGAAGATCTAAGTGTTCAGCTTCCGGCGCCTCATGTTTTTCGTGTGGTTGATGTCAGCAATGATGCCGAAGTCGCGGCATGGTCGAGTAATGTTTTTGAGGATGGTGCACCGGATATGCTGATCAACAATGCTGCCGTCATCGCCCGCCCAGCTGCGCTTTGGAAGCTTTCATCCGGCGAAGTCGATTCTGTTATCGATGTGAACATCAAGGGAACGATTCATGTCATCCGTCATTTCGTTCCTGCAATGATCAATCAGGGCAGGGGAGTGATTGTAAATTTCAGCTCGGGTTGGGGGCGCTCGACCTCGCCGGATGTGGCTACTTACTGCGCGAGCAAATATGCCATCGAAGGGCTCACCGCCTCGCTTGCGCAGGAACTCCCATCAGGACTCGCCGCAGTGTCGCTCAATCCTGGGATCATCCACACCAAAATGCTGAAGACTTGCTTTGGAGATTCAGCCAGTGAGTATCCCTCGCCCGAAGAATGGATCATTTCAGCCGGTCCGTTTCTAAAAAACCTTTCTTCGCGACACAACGGAATGGCTCTCACCGTGCCCGGAATCCCAACGTAAAATATTTTAATATTTTTGATTTCGATATTGCATCCCGAGGCAATGTGTCTAAACTCCAGCCTTCCCGTCGGGTTGGTAGCTCAATGGTAGAGCAGCGCCCTTTTAAGGCGTTGGTTGAGGGTTCGAGTCCCTCCCAACCCACTCCCCCACACAGACCGCAAACCCACATGAAATCAAGCTCTGCGGTTTTTTGTGCCGTAAATCAATTGCGAACCAAAGCCCTCGAAAACGAATAAAAACGCATTCTAAATGGCAAGTATCTGGCAAGTGATTTTGGGTTTTCTCAATCCAGAACGGACGTTTTTTGAGAAGTGCGGGGGTATGGCTGACGCCGAGATACAGTTGAAAGATCGATTTTATGATGCGGGGTATGTTGTTCACAAACATGATAGGTAAAAACTGTCCTATTCGAAATTATTTTTGGGATTGGTTTGAGAATTCGAGGAGGTTCGATCAAT
>JBEIMO010000123.1:0-5748 GCA_040378625.1 Verrucomicrobiia bacterium
CCGGCATCGATTCGCATCTCACGATCCAGATCGATGCGGCGATCAATCCCGGCAACAGCGGAGGACCGGTTTTGCAAAAAGGCAAAGTCGTCGGCGTCGCGTTTCAAGGCTACAGCGGTGATGTCGCTCAGAATGTGGGATACATGATCCCAACCCCGGTGGTGCGCCGCTTTTTGAAGGATGTGGAGGATGGAAAATACGACCGCTACATGGATTTGGGGATGACATTTCACAACCTTTTCAATCCCGCTGCGCGGCGCGCTCTTGAAGTTCCCGGGGATGACAAGGGCGTTCAGGTTGGCAGCGTTTACAGTGGAGGAACGTCTGAAAACCTGCTCGAGCCCGGCGATGTGTTAATGCGGATCGATGGACTGCCTATTTCGAGTGATGGAACGATTCCGATTGAGATGGAGGCGGTGCCGCTTACCGAGGTGGTGGAACGTAAATTCAAAGGCGACAGGGTGACATTCGACATTTTAAGAAATGGAAAGCCAATGCAGGTCATTGTGCCGCTGAATGAGAGCTGGCAGTTCACCTTGCAGAGCAACGCCTATGATGAAAAGCCGCGCTTTGTGGTTTTTGCGGGGCTGGTTTTTCAACCGGTGGATCAGAATTTCATGGAGGCTTTCGAACCTGAAAATCTCAGGCTCAACCACCTATTTCACTATTTTGTGGAAAAGTGCATTTATCGTGAGCGTCCGGAGCTTGTGGTGCTCAGCAACATTCTGCCAGATCCTGTGAACGCCTACGCCAACGACTTTCGTTTTTCGATATTGGACGAAATTAACGGCAAAAAAATCCAACGCATTTCGGATGTCGCAGAAGCCTTCGCCATCCCTATGGATTATTATGTGCTCAAAATGCTCGGCTCTGGCAGGCCGCTGGTGCTCGAACGCAAGGATGTTGAGGAATCGCGCCGCCGCATTCTCAAACGCTATGGCGTAAACTCGGAAAAGAACCTCGAAAAATGATCCTTCGACTTCTCCTTATTCTTGTCATTGCAGCGAGCCATCAGGCTTTTTCGGGCACCTCGCCGAAGGCGGATTCTGAGGTTAAAAAACAAATCACCGATCGCTCCCTGCTGCGAGTGAACTCCACTAACCAAGCATACGATTTTTCGCAGCCGTGGATTAAGAAACCGCCATTCAACAGGCGCGGACTGGGAACACTGGTCGAGGGTGGTCGCCTTTTGGTAACGGCGGAACTGGTCGCCAACTCGAATTATATCGAACTCGAAAAAGCCGCCACCGCCGAGAAATCCTCAGCCACCGTGGAGCGCGTGGATTACGATTGCAACCTGGCGCTCATCCGTCCGGACAATCCCGACTTTCTGAAAGGCATGTCGCCGCTGCCATTGGACAAATCCGTTCGCGTAGGCGATGAGGTCACCGTTCTTCAACTCGAGCCCAACGGTGAGATTGCTCAAACCATTGGGAAGGCCACATCGATAGCCGTTGCCGGTTATCCAATGCAGAACTTTGGTCTCCTACTTTGCAAATTGCGGGTTCCGCTTCAGCAGAGAGATGGCAGCTTCACTCTTCCAGCGGTCCGCGAGGGATGTCTTGCGGGTGTTCTCATGCGCTACGACGCGCGCAGTCAAACCGCTGATCTCGCGACATTGCCGGTGATCCGTCGATTTCTCAGCAAGCCGACCGAAGCGGCTCCAAGCGGGTTTCCGCGATTGGGGCTCTCCTATTCCTCGCTGCGCGATCCGCAGCTCCGTCGCTATATTGGATTGAAGGAATCCGGCGGCGTATATGTCACAGAGGCGATTCCCTACAGTTCCGCAGCCAAGGCAGGAATTACAACGGGGGATGTTCTCTTGTCCGTGGCTGGCCAGTCGATCGACCAGGATGGAAATTTTGAACATCCCGAGTTTGGCCGGATTCTTTTCAGTCATCTCACGACCACCGTCCCTCCAGGAACAGTTGTTCTTTTTAAAGTTTTTCGAGAGGGAAAAACCCTTGAAATTCCAGTTAAAATGGACGTCCTGGATCCCTCGCGTGTGGTCAGCGAACTTCAAATCGTCGATCGTCCGCCAAAATACCTCATCCTTGGCGGATTGGTTTTTATGGAACTCTCGCGATCGTATTTGCAGGAATGGGGGGGGGATTGGATGAAAAAGGCGCCGCAGCGTCTCGTCTATTACGATGCCTTCCAAAACGAACTTCCAGAGAATCGGGGAAAAATCATCATTCTTTCTAAAGTTCTGCCATCACCCGACACGCTGGGCTACGAGGAGTTGCAAAATCTTGTCGTTACCAAAGTCAACGGACAGGCAATCAAATCCCTATCGGATCTCGCGAAGGCTGCAAAATTCCCAGTGAAAGGGTTTCAGCGCATCGAATTTGAAGAGGATCCCAAGTGCATTTATCTCGATGCACAAGCGCTGGAAACCAATCGGGAAGCTTTGATTCAAAAATACTCCCTTCCCGAGTTACAAAGGTTTTGAGAGATCACGCTTGACCCGCTGAGGCATTCCGAACGATTTGCAGACATGCCATTTTTCTCGCGTTTCATTTTTATCTTTCTGGCACTCGCTGGAAGTTTGCTCGCTGAGGCTCCGTTGGAGTCGTTTACCGGATGCACCTTTGTAGAGGCGCCATGGGCCGATGGGGACAGCTTTCCGGTCAAGCTACCGGATGGGCGGCAAATCACGGTGAGGCTTTATGGCGCGGACTGCATTGAGATGCATGTGAAGGATGAAACGTTGGCCCGACGGCTTCGCGCGCAGAGAAGGTATTTCGGAATTGAAGGAAATACGCCGAACGAATCGATGGCAAAGGCCAAGGCCTTTGGGGAACTCGCGGCAAAACGAACCCAGGAGATTCTTTCAAAACCGTTCACGGTTCATACATCGTTTACCGATGCGCGTGGGGGCGAAAAGTCGGAACGCGTTTATGCGTTTATCACCACAGCAGAAGGCAAAGACCATGCGACGATGCTGGTCTCGGAAGGCCTTGCGCGCGCTCTCGGGCTCGCACGGCGACTGCCTGATGGAAGTAGCGGAGAAGAATACCGGGAAAAACTACGTGATCTCGAGCTCATGGCTGCTGGCGAGCACAAGGGAATATGGGCTATCACCGACTGGGAAAAGCTCAGTGCCGATCGCGCCGCCGAGAGAGCGGAAAGCGCGGAACTCACCTCTTTCCTTAAACCCTCCGTTCCTTCTGGCGGATTGAATCCAAATACCGCCAGCGCTGAGGAACTGGAGGCTCTGCCTGGCATCGGAGCCGCTTTGGCCAAACGCATAGTGGACGCTCGCAGTGAAGCTCCTTTCAAATCTGTGGCGGATCTGCGACGCGTCAAAGGCGTGAGTCCAAAACTCGTCGAAAATCTCGAATCCAGCCTCCGCTTTGATGGCCAGCCTACAAAGTAAGCGAGGTCACCTCACTCGACCGTTACACTTTTTGCGAGGTTGCGAGGTTTATCCACGTCGCATCCCAGAAGCACGGCGATGTGATAGGCCAGAAGTTGCAGTGGAATAATCGCTAAAACGGGCGTGAGAAAATCCGGCGCCTGCGGAATCAGGATCACATCGTTACAAATTTCTTCCAGTTGGTCATCGCCCTCCGTGCCAATCCCAATAACAGGACCGCGTCGGGCTTTTACCTCCTCGATGTTGCTAAGATTTTTCTCATAAACTGCATCTTGCGGTGCAATAAAAATGGACGGCGTCTCTTCGTTGACCAGTGCGATGATCCCATGTTTTAACTCCGCACTCGGATGGCCGGATGCGGGAATGTAGGTGATCTCTTTCATCTTAAGCGCACCTTCCAGAGCCACAGGGTGATTGGCCTGACGACCCATGAATAAAAAATTATGAGCGCCGACATATTTGCCTGCGAGTTTAGCAATTTGATCATCCAGTTCGAGCGTTCGGGCGACGAGATCGGGTAGTTCCTCAAATGCAGCGATAATGGCTGATCCATCATCGTGGGAGAGGTTTCGAAGACGGCCAAAAAGAAGCCCCAGCATGCCAAGAACAACGAGTTGTGAGGTGAATGTTTTTGTGGCGGCAACGCCAATTTCCTGGCCCGCTCGCAGTCCGATACCGCCGTCGCTTTCGCGGCTGATCGTGCTGAAAACGTTGTTGCAAATGCCCAGAGACACAGCGCCCTTGCGCTTGCTTTCGCGGAGAGCAGCGATGGTGTCCGCCGTTTCGCCGCTTTGGCTCATGGCAAACACGGCCGTTCGATGATCGATCGGCACATTGCGGTAACGGAACTCGCTCGCGTATTCGCATTCCACAGGAATTCTGGCGAGATCTTCGATGAGGTATTCCCCGGCCAGAGCCGCATGGAATGTCGTTCCGCAGCCGGTAAAAACAATTCGCGAGAGTTCGCGGAGTTGCTCATTTGTGCGGTGCAGTCCGCTGAATCGCGCGGTTGCTTCGGTGCGGATTAGTCGCCCTTTCATGGCCTCGGCCACCGTATCAGGTTGTTCGTAGATTTCCTTGAGCATGTGGTGGGGGAACGCCCCTTTGCCAACGCTTTCCGAGCGTGTTTCGACCTTGATGATGCGCGGTGCAGAAGCCGGTTCGCCTGAAACATTGGAGATCTGGAATCCATCGCTCTCCAACGTCGCAATGGTCCCGTCATTCAGATAAACAACGTCATCCACCCAGTCAGCAATTGCGCCAACATCGCTTGCGATGAATTTGCCACCACCGCCGAGACCAAGAACCAGCGGGCTCCCATTGCGGGCGCCGATGAGAAATTTCCCCGTATCCGAGTGGATCAGGGCAATGCCATACGCTCCTTGAACCAGTCGCAGTGCGGTTTGAACGGCATGAAGAAGCGCCGAGCGATCATGGGCCTCCGTTTCATCAAATATTTCCCCGATGAGGTGCGCCAGCACCTCGGAATCTGTTTGCGAGCGGAAGATATGGCCGCGCGAAGCCATCTCATCGCGAAGTTCGCGGTGATTTTCGATGACCCCGTTGTGCACGAGAGCAAGCCGTCCCGACGCATCAAAGTGGGGATGTGCGTTATCTTCTGTTACTGCACCATGCGTTGCCCATCGTGTGTGGCTGATGCCCGGAGTTCCATTCACTGGATTGTTGCGAACGGAATCTGCTAAAAATGAGACGCGGCCGACGGATTTGCGGGTTTTAATTTCACCGTCATTCCATACAGCGACGCCAGCAGAGTCATAGCCTCGGTATTCCAGACGTTCCAATCCCTCCATCAGAAAGGGCAGGGCATCCGTTTCACCTAAATATCCAACGATTCCACACATGTTCGTAATCTTTCCGTTTTAAGTTTTCTTTGTATCGGCGGGAGTTGGCATCTTGCGATAGGGCCATCTCCCGCCGTTGTGATTTGTGCTTACTTGAGGGTTCCGCTGAGCGGGACAAACTGGTAGCCGATGGCTTTGAGTCCATTGACTGTCTTCGCTAGCTCGGCGGGATCGAGATACCAGTGGAAGTAAAATCCAGCCCATCCGTCGCGGACGACCTTAAGCGCATTGGCGCGTTTGAGGAGATCGCCGGACAAGCTCGGCGGCTGCAGTTCATACCAACCAATCGGGTCGATGTATCCGATGGTCTCTGGGATGCGTTTCAGCCCATAGGAATCTCGATAGATATAAGGCGAGTTCAATTCCGTGGCTTGAGTTTTTCCACTTCCATCGGGGAAGAAGAAAATTGCGCGGTCACAGGCGAATGGATACAGGCTCGCAAAGACTTTGTAGTCCGTAGGAGATGCGAGGTAATGCGGTGTCAGCCAGCCCACAGGCGTGAAGCCA
>JBEIMO010000124.1:0-5719 GCA_040378625.1 Verrucomicrobiia bacterium
ACTCTCCAAAACAAAGACGGTGGACTCCGCCCCGGCATGTTCGCCAATGTTTCCGCCATCGCTCCGGTGGAACATCAACACGTCGTCATTCCTGCCACAGCCATCCTCTTCGCCGCTTATGGGAACTCGGTTTTTGTGATCAAGGAAGAGACCAAAGATGGAAAAACATCCCTTATTGCCGATCAGAAATTTGTTCGTGTAGGCCCACGTCAGGGAGATTTTGCAGCCATCGAGGAAGGCATCAATGCCGGCGACGTGGTTGTCAGCAGCGGAGCTTTCAAACTTCGCAAAGGAGCCCATGTGACGATCGCCAAAAGCGAATCCCCTGCCCTCTCGACCACTCCGAAACCTCCAGAGAAGTAACCGCTCGCAAGAACATCCCACGGCATATTTCTCATGAATTTTACTGATATTTTTATTCGCCGACCGGTTCTTTCCATCGTGGTTACGATGGTGATTCTGGTGGCGGGTCTTCAAGCGATCCGCTCGCTCAATGTGCGCCAATACCCTCGCACGGAAAATGCAGTGGTAACGATCACCACCGTGTATGTGGGCGCCAATGCCGATCTGGTTCGCGGCTTTATAACCACACCACTCGAACGAGTGATCGCGGCGGCGGATGGCATTGATTACATTGAATCCACCAGTGCACAGAGCCTTTCGACGATTAAAGCCCGATTGAAACTGAATCATGATGCGACTCGCGCGCTTTCGGAAATCAGCGCCAAAGTGGATCAAGTGCGAGGCGATCTTCCTCCCGAGGCGGAGGTGCCGATTTTGAATATTGAAACCGCCGACTCCCGCTTTGCTTCGGCTTATCTGCGTTTCACCTCGGATATTCTCAAGCAAAACGAAATAACCGATTACCTTGTTCGCGCCGTTCAACCGCGCCTGACGGCCTTGCCCGGCGTTCAACGCGCCGACATTCTCGGAGCTCGAACCTTTGCCATGAGGATCTGGCTCGATCCGGCCAAAATGGCCTCCCTGCAAATCAGCCCCTCGGATGTTCGCCACGCACTTGCCACGAACAACTATCTTTCAGCAGTCGGCGAAACACGCGGGTCTTGGATTCAAGTGAACCTAACCGCCAACACTAACCTCACATCGATCGAAGATTTCCGCCGATTGGTTGTGCGCCAGCAGGGAGACAAACTCGTTCGCTTGGAAGATATCGCGACCGTATCTCTTGGAGCTGAAAACTACGACACCGAGGTGCGCTTCAGCGGCGAAACCGCAGTGTTCATGGGCATCTGGACACTCCCGAACGCAAATTCTCTCGATGTGATCCGTCGCGTTCGCGAAGAAATGGAGGAAATCAAAAAAGACCTGCCATCAGGACTCGAAGCAGGTGTCGCCTACGATGCCACAAAATACATCGATAATGCGATCAACGAGGTGATCAAAACGCTCGGAGAAACCTTATTCATCGTCGTTGTTGTTATATTTCTGTTTTTGGGCTCACTCCGCTCGGTGTTGGTTCCGGTGGTTGCCATCCCGATTTCCTTAATTGGAGCGGTGTTTCTGATGCAGATGTTTGGATTTACCATCAATCTGCTTACCCTTCTCGCGATTGTCTTAAGTGTCGGTCTGGTGGTTGATGATGCCATCGTTGTGGTGGAAAACGTCGAACGCCACCTCCGCGAAGGCAAATCCCCGCTCGATGCCGCGCTGCTCAGTGCCCGCGAACTCCTCGGGGCCATTGTCGCCATGACGCTGACGCTTGCGGCTGTTTATGCCCCAGTAGGCTTGCAGGGAGGATTAACCGGCACGCTCTTCCGCGAGTTTGCCTTCACCCTGGCTGGCGCCGTCTTAATTTCCGGCATCGTGGCGCTGACTCTTTCTCCCATGATGGCCTCGAAGCTTCTTACGGCGGATGTCGAACATCGTTGGCTGCCAAGCCACATCAACGCGACATTTGACCGCTTTCAAAAATTTTATGGCCGCCTGTTGGACGCCACGCTTTCGGCCCGTCCTGCTGTTTACATCGCATGGATCGTCCTCTCTCTTCTGTCGGTTTTATTTTACACACAATCCTCCAAAGAACTCGCTCCCACGGAGGATCAGGGCGTCATTTTTGGAATTCTGGAAACACCCTCGAACGCCAGCATCGACCAAATGTCGCTTTTCGCGAAACAGGTGAACGCCGTTTTTCAAAATCAACCAGAGACCGCCTACACCTTTCAAATCACCAACCCTCAGGGCGGATTTTCTGGCATGGGGCTTGTCCCTTGGAGCGAGCGAAAGCGCACAGCCTTCGAAGTTCTACCGGGGGTTCAACACCAACTCGAAGAGATTCCCGGGTTGAACCTTTTTGCAGTCATGCCTCCGGCCCTGCCAGGCGGCGGAGATTTTCCGGTGGAATTTGTCATCGCCTCCACAGCAAGCCCTGAACGCATTCTGGAATTCGCTCAGATTCTTCAAGCCAAAGCCACAACCAGCGGCCTCTTTGCATTTCCTCCGATTATTGATTTGAAATACGATCAACCCCGCGCCGACTTTACGATTGATCGCGATAAAGTGGCTACTCTCGGGCTAAATCTGGCAGAAGTTGGAGCCGACCTCTCCGCGGGCGTCGGAGGGCATTTTGTGAACCGCTTCAATATCGAAGGGCGCAGCTACAAGGTCATCCCTCAAATCAGCCGCGCCAACCGTCTCAATGAGGATCAACTGCTGGACCTCCAAATTCGAGGCCCTGAAGGAAAGCTGATTCCGCTTAGCACGATCGCCACCATCCGCAACAGCACCGAACCCCGAGCGCTTCCGAGATTTCAACAGTTGAATGCCGTTAAAATCAGCGGCGTGGCGATCCGTCCGCTCGATGAGGCTCTGAAATTTCTCGAAGCTGAGGCGGCTAAAATCCTCCCCCGAGGTTATCTTATGGACTACACAGGCGAATCCCGCCAACTCCGCCAGGAAGGCACTTCGCGGTTCCTCATCACCTTCTTGCTGGCGATTGTCATGATTTTTCTCGTGCTCTCCGCGCAATTCAACAGCTTCCGCGATCCTTTTGTGATTCTCCTGGGATCTGTCCCACTCGCCATGTTTGGAGCGCTGCTGTTCACGTTTCTTAAAATGCCGGCGCCGAATATGCCTTTCTGGACGAACGGATGGACAACGACACTGAATATCTACTCGCAGGTTGGTTTGGTCACATTGATCGGACTGATTGCAAAGAACGGCATCCTCATTGTTGAGTTCGCCAATCAACTGCAAAACGAAGGCATAAAAAAAATGGAGGCCATCCGCGCAGCTTCACTGACACGTCTTCGGCCGATCATGATGACCACGCTGGCAACGATTTTCGGCCATTTCCCGCTCGTGCTCGTCACCGGCGCAGGCGCGCAGGCGAGAAATTCCATCGGCATCGTGCTGGTGGGGGGTATGGCGATCGGAACGATCTGCACGCTTTTCATCCTGCCATCGCTCTACATTCTGATCTCCAAGGAAAAGAATCCCTCCTAGTTTTGCTTCTCGTCAAGGGTCGTGGATTTTTTGCTCATGCTTTTCATTTCTTCCACCATCGAACCTTCGCGTTTTTCCATATTTTTCGACACTTGTTTCCCTTCGACGGAGACTAACCCTCCGGATTTTTGAGCCATCAGTAAAATAATGAGAGGCGCTAGATCCAATTTTTGAGCCGCGTTTGCGCCCTTTGTCTTTCCGCTCTGAGCAGTGATTTCCTCAGCGTTCACGCATTTGATATAGCCCTTATGCATCTCAACGCCCTCCTTTCTCTGCTCGGAGAGCTCCATGGCTTGAGCGATAGGTTCCAAAGATTTTACGCCCGCTTCGCCGCAAAAAGCGAAATCGGTCATTGCTGCGAGGCCCAGTAGAAAAAGAGATTTTTGAGAACAGGAGATTTTCATAAGTGGAATTTTTCTCCGCAAACCAAGTGTTTACGGTCTAATTATCTTTTCCATTAACCACTCTGCTTGTAATGGGGTGAAATACCCAATTACCTTCCCTCGCCGGAAATCTTTTAGGACTTGCTCAATCGCTCCACAGGCTTGTCGAAAAGCATCTCGTGGGCCTCACGAAGAATCGCAGGAATTTTTTCACAGAATGGACTCGCGCTCAGCGCACGCTTGATTTCCTCATCAGAAAAAGCGGAGGAATTTTTACCGGGGAACCAATGGTCCGCTTGTCCGAGCAAGTTGTAGCGCATCCGGCCAAATTCAACGAGATCGAGAGCCTTGGCAAAATTCCAGAGCCGCAGAATTTCCCAAACGTTGATGTCGCCCGGAATTTGATCCCATTCGGGAATTCCCTTTTGCCAATTTTCGCACCAGTCGGCCCCTAATGATTCTTCCATGGCTGCATGCAGACGGGCCTCGATACCCGCGACCATCTCAGGGGCCTTCTCAAGATATTCGAGTGAGCGGACGTGTTCGTCGAAGTCCGATGGCCTTGCTGCTCCCAACGAGAGCGTATGAACCTCGGGACGCAGCAAGCAGAATAGATTGTTAAACGCCATCGGGCTGAGTGGCTCGCACAGTCGGCGCAGTTTTTCGGACGGCGCATAAAGTTTTCCACCTTTGTCGTTCGGACTGATGATAAAAACCCCCATGTCCAGCGCCTTAGCGGCTTGAACGGCTGGCCAGTTGAGCTGATTGACCCAATACCAATGGAGATTCACGTAGTCGAACTCCCCAGTGTTGATAGCATCCAAAATCACATCCAACGGACCATGCGTGGAGAATCCGATAAAACGAACACGTCCACTGCGCTGAAGCTCCTTCGCCACAGCAAGTGGTCCCCCGGGCTTGAGCGAGTTCTCAAGAAGTTCCCTGGTATTGATTCCATGAAGTGACAGAAGTTCGACGTGATCGAGGCGGAGGTAATCCATCGATTTCTCAAATGTCTGAAGAAATTCTGTTCCATCACCCGCCGGCGCGACTTTGGTCTGAACGATCAGCTGATCCCTTGGAATCGTAGGCAGAATGCGGCCGAGTTGCATTTCTGATGTTCCATACCCGCGAGCTGTCTCGATGTGATTGATGCCAACTTCGAGAGACCGCCGGATTGTGGCCTCGAGATTGCGTTGGTTGGCCTCTGGGATTTTCTCTGGAGGCATGTCCTGCCAAGATTCCTGATACCGCATTCCGCCGCAGGAAAAAACCGGCATGGCCAATCCTGTGCGCCCGAATCGTCGTGTGATCATAAAATTTGGAATTTTGCCGCGATTTCGATCTCTGCCGTTTGGGGGAACATATCGACCGGTTGAACGAAATCGAGCCGATAGCGTTCGGAAAGTTTTTTGGCATCCCTTGCGAATGTGGCGGGATCGCAGGAGACATAAACAATCGTTGCCGGAGAATGCTGAAGAATCGCAAAGACAACATCCGGAGAGAGCCCTTCGGCCGGCGGATCAAGCAACAACACGGTTTCAGTAAGCGGCGCCGTTGAAAGAACGGTTTGGATGTGATTTTCCACAGAACCGGCGATGTAGGATTCCTTTTCCGTTGCGTCCTCGCGGGCCGCGCGCACAGCGCCTTCGCTCCATTCAATGCCGGTCGTGGTTGCAAATTTTTCGAGCAGACGCTTGGAGAAAAATCCGGCGCCACAATAAGCATCAATTAGCAAAGACCCTGAGCCAGCCATATCCTGAACGACTCCCGCCAAGAGATCAGCGGCACCATCATTCACTTGAGAAAATCCACGCGGCCCCTGTTTTTCACGAAGTGTGAGACGCGAATCATAACGCGGACGCGATTCCCTC
>JBEIMO010000125.1:0-5659 GCA_040378625.1 Verrucomicrobiia bacterium
TCCGTCAATTCTCTCTAAAATGCCTTTTCTTAGCATTCCTGAATCGAAATAATGTCAGGCTCGCAATAGGCAGTTTACCTAAATTTTTAAAAACATTATGTCCTCGAAATCCCAAGACAAGATGCGTCCTTTTTCCTCAGCCGTTTTTGACGGCATGAATCGCGCCCCGAGCCGTGCGATGCTTTATCCCGTCGGTTACAAGGAAAGCGATTTTTCCAAGCCACAAGTCGGAGTGGCTTCGACCTGGAGCATGGTGACTCCTTGCAATATGCACATCGACCAACTCGCCCGCGAAGCGGCTTTGGGAGTCGATGCGGCAGGTGGCAAGGCAACGATCTTCAATACGATTACGATCTCTGACGGCATTTCGATGGGCACCCAGGGAATGAAATATTCGCTCGTCTCCCGCGAGGTCAGTGCGGATTCGATTGAGACGGTTGTGGGATGCCAAGGCTTTGACGGCTTCGTGGCCATTGGCGGTTGCGATAAAAATATGCCGGCTTGCGTTATGGCCATGACCCGTATGAACCGTGCGTCTGTCTTTGTTTATGGTGGCACCATTCTTCCCGGTTGCTTGGCCAAGCGACAACTCGATGTGGTTTCAGTTTTCGAGGCGGTTGGTCAGTGTGCAGCTAACAAAATCTCCCGTTCGGAACTTCAAGCCGTTGAATCCAACGCCATCCCCGGACCTGGTTCTTGCGGAGGAATGTATACAGCGAATACGATGGCTTCGGCTATCGAGGCGATGGGATTCAGTCTCCCAAACAGTTCCGCTCAAAATGCCGTTTCGCCCCAAAAAAATGATGATTGCCGAAAGGCTGGCGAGGCGGTTCTCAACATGCTCAAGCGCGGAATTCGTCCTTCGGACATCATTTCCAAAGAGGCACTGGAAAACGCCATCACAGTTACCATAGCCCTTGGCGGTTCGACCAATGCCGTTCTTCACATGCTCGCCATTGCCCACACGGCCAATATCAAACTCACTTTAGAAGACTTCACCCGCATTGGTCGTCGCGTGCCAGTTCTTGCTGATCTCAAGCCGAGCGGACGTTTCCTGATGTCTGAACTCATCGCAATCGGTGGAATTGTCCCATTGATGAAAACATTGCTGGCTGAAGGTCTCCTGCACGGAGATTGCCTCACAGTGACCGGCAAGACACTCAAGCAAAACCTCGCTACCTTTAAGCCCTATCCGAAAGGCCAGCAGATCGTTCGTTCGACCAAAGATCCGATCAAAAAAGACAGTCACTTGGTTGTTCTCAAAGGAAATCTTTCTCCCGATGGTGCTGTGGCAAAAATCAGCGGCAAGGAAGGCGAAAAATTCAGTGGCAAAGCGGCTGTGTTTGAATCCGAGGAAACAGCTCTCGAAGCCATTCTTGCTGGAAAAATTAAAAAAGGAAACGTCATCGTCATTCGCTATGAAGGACCTCGCGGAGGCCCAGGTATGCGTGAAATGCTTTCACCAACCAGCGCGGTGATGGGTTGTGGACTGGGTAAAGATGTGGCCCTGATCACTGATGGCCGCTTCTCCGGAGGCACCCATGGATTTGTTGTCGGTCACATCACGCCAGAGGCGTTTGATGGCGGCCCGATTGCTATCGTAAAAAATGGTGACCCGATCACAATCGATGGCATCAACCACAAGCTGACCATCGATATTCCTGCCAAGGAAATCGCAGCGCGATTGGCGAAGTGGAAGAAGCCGAAGCCTCGCATGACGCGTGGCGTTCTGGCTAAATACGCCAAACTCGTTTCCACCGCCTCCCAAGGCGCAGTGACTGATCTCAACCTTTAATCCACCCCAAAATCCATGAGGCAATATCCAGCGAATCCTATGCAGGCGGCGGCCTACAATCGCCACCAAGCCGCACCCACAGCCTCAGGAGCCATCACGCAGGTTTCGGTCAGTTTTGGCGAAAGCGTCAATTCCGATCTCCTCCGTCAGTCATGGCAAGTCGTGATGGAGCGTCACCCGATCCTGCGATCGGCTTTATTCTCAACGTCTGAGGGCGTTATGGTTCGCGAGGCTGACAAGGCTGAACCGACATGGGTTTCGTTGGATTGGCAGTCCGTTTCACCGGACGATATTTCCTCAAAATGGAATGGGCTCCTGGCTTCGGATGCCGCGACGGAGTTTGAGTCTATTGCTGTTCCTCTTGTTCGTTTTCACGACATTCGTTTGCCGGGCGGTGGTGGTCACTATTTGCTGACAACCCCGTCCTTTTTGTTGGATGAATTTTCGCTGACCCGTGTCCTTTTGGATTTGCTCCTCACCATGGGCCAATGTCCGCTGGCGCCTCAGGGAGAAATGCCCGTTGCATCCAAGGGAAAAGATTGGGACAAATTTCTGACTGGCGTGTCTGCGCCGATGTCATTGGAATCGCGGGCTGATAAAGATTCTCGATCCCGCGCCAGCCTTCTTTTGGATCGTGAAAAATCGGCAAATTTTTCAAAGTTTTGCCTCAATCATGATTTAGAGGAAAGCCTCGTCCTGCGTTGCCTCTGGTCGCTTTTACTTCGTCGTTTGGGCGCCAATGGAAATCTGATGCTTTCGCTGTTCGATGCCCGAGGGGATTCCAGTGAGGCCGGATATTTTCAGAACTGGCTGCCAATCGTTCAATCTTGGACCGGTTCGGTTCGCGATTGGTTGGACAACGCCCAATCGCTCTCCGACAAGATCGCGGAGAATACTTGGGTGAACCCGGATCAACCCCTGCGCGCAGCGGGTGTTGATTTTCTCATGAGCGACATTCACGCCTCATTCAGTTGGCGTACCTCGTCGATCAATAATCTCATTCACACTGCTCTGCCACGTTGGATCAATTTTGATGCGGCCATTCAGCAGAGAATGCCATCAGGCCTTGTTTTGGAAGCCTGCCCCGGCCCTCGCTTGGAACTTGCGCTCGCTGGGCCATTCGCAAATGAGGCTGCCGCGAAACAAATTCTTTCCCGACTCGTCGGCATGTTGGTGGATCTTCCGAACTTCTACGAAAAGCCAGTTGATCGCTTGCCTATTCTGATCCCGGAGGAAATCCAGACGATCCGTGACTGGTCACGCGGTCCAGAACTCACCGAGCAACCATCCTCGGTTCTTGAGGCATTCCGTAAAGTTGCAGCCAATCACGCTGGAGAGGTTGCTGTTCGTTTTGGCGATTATTCGATGACCTACTCGGAACTCGATTCACTTTCCGATAAAATGGCCTCGCATCTATCCCAACTCGGCCTCGCCGGGGGATGGCATGTCGGCTTGGTTTTATCCCCATCAGCTTGGATTGGCGTTGCGCTCCTTGGCGCGTGGAAAGCCGGAAACTCCTGCCTCGCCATCGATCCCACCGCTCCGATGGACTGGGTGGACTCCAAGTTGGTTGCGCATGATGTAGCGGTTGTCATTTGTGACAAAAACTCCGAGCCGCATATCGATGGATCCGTGCGGCGCCGCATCGTTATTGATCAGGATTGGGATTCCCTCGAACTTGCCTTGCTGGATTCGAAGGAAATTCTGCCTGACCAGTTGGCTGCCACGATTCCCGGTCATGTGGATGGAGAACCTCCGCTGGTTCGCGCTCTCACTCACAATATGCTTGTCTCTGCTGCTGCTGAAGGCGCTCGAATTCTGGATTTCAAGGCGGGTGATACTTTTCTGGTCCGCTCCATGCCAGGAGGCGGTGCGTTTTTTGATGAGTGGATTATTCCGCTCCTCTGCGGGGGAACCGTTTTTGTGGCGAGTGATGATCTCTTGGAATCCGCCACGGCACCGGTCACGCACATGCGCCTTACGACACCTGAGTGGGCCAATCAAGCGTCTGCATGGGCGAGGGGAGCAACCCATTGTTCGCCGACGCTCCGAGTTGTTGCGATTGAAGGCGGTTCGCCGCTTGTGAATTCTTTCAAAGTCTGGGCGCAGCAGTTGACCCCGCCGATCCGTCAGGTGGTTTTCTTCAGCCCTGTCGGTCTTTGTGGATTGGGCCTTGCTGGCTTAGCACGTCGTGACACAGCGATTCTTCCGCTTGGAAAACCAACAGCGGAAATCGAAGTGTCGGTATGTGATGCTGATGGTTTGGATCTCCCGATTGGCTATTCCGGCTCTGTATTTTTAAAATTTCCCGGATGGAAGAACCTGCCTGATGCCACCGGTCGATTGGGGATCAACTTGGGTTTAACAGGATGGCGCGATGCCTCTGGCGATTTGCATTTGGAGAGTGTCGGGCGCCATGTGAATGGAATTCCCACCGCAGCCCAGCGTCTCGCTTCTCTGCCGTTTGTTCCTGAGTCCTTCGATGTTTTCATCAACAACAAAGGCACATTTATTTTGAGTGATCGAACCGTGCCCAATGCGGTTTCTGTCAATGAATGGCTCTTGAATCGCGCAGGGTGGATCGATGAAGCCGCGCTTCCTAAAGTTCCAGAGCCAGTCGCTCCGGTTGCTGCCTCTCCCAAACAGGTCGTTGTTCCAACGCCAAAAACTCCCCAACGCAAGAGCAAAGAGGCTTGGACACCTATTACCAAAATGCAAGAAGGCACCGGAGGGGAACTTCTCGTGTTCGTTCATGCTGCCGATGGATCGCCGGATATTTACCGCCACCTCATCCGCGCCTTGGGGCCATCACGACGAATTCTCGGAATCACAGCCCGTGGAGCGGATAACCCAGATGCCTGCCATCCCTCGATTGAGAGTGCAGCAGCCCAATATCTCGCGGCTATTTTTGAGGAGGAACGCCCACACACTTGGAAGCTCGCTGGATTCGGTTTCGGCGGCACCGTTGCTTTGGAAATGACCCGCCAACTCCAAGCGGCTGGACGCACTGTTCCCGACTTGGTGATCATGGGATCCGTGCCTCCTTTCCAAGAGCAGAAACCTGCTGGTTGGATGGATTCAGTGCGCAAGGTTTTCAAAAAAATCACCACCAGCGAGCGTATCGAACCATCGGCTTCCCGCTCCCAAACGGCCATTCGCCATGAAGCTGCGTGGAAAAACTACCGCCTCAAGAGTTGCGAAGTGGAAGCCACAATCGTTATGCCCGCTGACATTCCCGAAGAAATCGGTATCACCTGGCAGGAAGTTCTGCCAAATGCGACCGTCGAATTCACGAAGTCGAATTGGTCTGACATGCTCAATAATCCAGCGGTCAAACGCCTCTCATCGATTATCAACAACAGCGAGACGCCAGAGTTGTTCTAAATTCGCATCCAGTAGGATTAACCACAGGAGACACAGAGAACATTCCTGAAAATCTTGTTCATCCTGTCCTGAAATCCCTTTTGCGCTGAAGTGTTCGGGATAGGAGCTTGGCAAATTGCATGCCGCTGTGCTTGATTTCAAATTCTATGAAATTCACTTATTTTGGTCATTCCTGCTTCCTCGTTGAGTGCTCTGGCTCTCGTTTGTTGTTCGATCCTTTTATTACACCCAACCCGCTGGCCGCTTCGGTGGATGTTAAGAATATCCAAGCCGACGTGATTTTGATTTCTCACGCGCATGTGGATCACGTCGCCGATGCGGTGGCGCTGGCGAAGCAGACGGGTGCAAGGGTTTTGGCCAATTGGGAAATCGCCGATTGGCTGGGTCGCCAAGGAATAACCGCCGTCCATCCGATGAATCATGGCGGCTCTATTGCATTGCCATTCGGTCGCGCCAAAATGGTGAACGCGATTCACTCGA
>JBEIMO010000126.1:0-5618 GCA_040378625.1 Verrucomicrobiia bacterium
GAGGAGCACTTCGACTTCGTCCTCGCAGGCGAACCGACATCACTCCAAGTCGTTCACACCCACAAAGGCTCTTGCTGGCTGCAATTGAAAACCCACGGCCTCGCCGTTCATGCCTCGCGCCCGGAAGCCGGCGAAAATGCGATTTACAAAATGTGCGAGGCGATCGATTGCCTCCGCCAAGAAATCGATCCCATGCTTGCGAAAAACGTCGATCCTGTGCTTGGCCGCGCCACCATGAGCGTTGGCATCATCCAAGGCGGCTCAAAAGTGAATATTGTTCCCGACGTCTGCCAAGCCTCGGTGGATATCCGCACCATTCCAGGAATGAATACGGAATTTGTCAGCCGCATGTTGAAAGATCGTGTGCCGGATATTCAGATTGAAATGCTCGGATCGGAACCGCTTTTCACCGACCCTGCGCATCCGTTGATCCATCGCATGCAATCCCTCGGCGCCTCATTGGCAGGCGCCCCGTGGTTTTGTGACGCCGCAGTGTTTGCCGCCAAAGGATGCCCATCGATCGCCATAGGCCCGGGCTCGATCGCTCAGGCGCACACCGCCGACGAATTCATCTCCATCACCGACTTGGAAGATGGCGGACGATTTTTTCTAAATTTCCTCAAATCCCTCGCCAGCCCATGAGCCCCGTAATTCCTGCACTTGATCTTGCGTGGTGAAGATGGAAAAGTCGCACGTATAAGCAAGGAATATTACAGTTGGGAAAAGTCGCCAAATAAGGCTCGCAAGCCATTTATCCAATCCAAACTTTTTTGGGTGCCGCTTGCGTCAATGGCTTTGCTTGCCTTTGTGGGCTGGGTCGCTTTTGGAATTCTAACCAGCAAGTATGAAAAAAGGGCCGAGGAATTCAACCTCGACCAAATGGGAGAAATGGAATCCGCCTCGATCCTCTATGATCGCAAGGGCCGCGAGTTTGGGAAATTATTCATTCAAAACCGCCAACCAGTCCCCTACGAACGCCTGCCGGAATTCATGACCAAAGCGGTCATCGCCGCCGAGGACAACCGTTTTTATGACCATGATGGCGTAGACTACATGGGCATTCTCCGCGCGTTGATCACCAACTACCGCAAAGGAAAAATCTCCCAAGGCGCCAGCACAGTGACTCAACAGGTGGCCCGCAACTCCTTCGAACTCCGCGAACGAACCTACGAGCGCAAACTGGTCGAACTCTATCTCTCCTGGCGCATCGAAAAACGCTTCAGCAAAAAAGAAATCATGAATTTCTATTTGAACCGCGTCTATTTCGGCAGCGGCTTCTATGGCGCCGAGGCGGCCTCGCAGGGATATTTTGGAAGGCCTTCCATTGAAATGACCATTGGCCAGTGCGCGACTCTCGCAGGACTTTTGAAAAGCCCGCAAGCCCTCTCGCCATTCAACAACCCGGAGGATTCTCTGGAAGCACGCAACTTCGTCCTCAAGCGCATGAGGGAACTCGGATTCATCACTCGCAAGCAACTTGAAGAGGAAACCCAAGCGCCACTCGGAGTGGTCAAGCGAACGAATCCCTTCAAAGTGAGTTACGCCATCGAACTCATCCGCCAACAAGCGATCAAATCCTTAGGCTTTGAAAAGGCCATGAACGGCGGTTACAGGATCTACACGACTCTGGATGTTGATCTCCAGCGCGAGGCAGACAATGCCTCCCAAGAAGTGCTCGCTAAAATTGAATCCCAAACCGGTTACCCGCATCCCACATTTGCTCAATATCGCGCCGCCACAAAAAAAATCGAGGACGCCATCAACAGCGGCAACATGGCCGTCAAAATGCCGGAACCGAAATACCTTCAAACAGCAACTCTCGTTATTGAAAACACCGCTGGCGGAATCCTCGCTCTTAATGGCGGTCGGGATTTCCGACACAGCGAATACAACCGCGCTGTTCAAGGAAAACGCGCCATTGGCACCACGTTTACACCATTTGTTTTCGGAGCTGCTTTTCAAACCGGCATTTTCCCGGGAGAGATCGTTCAAGATGCCTGCATCGATAATCGTTATGTAATGGTCGGCGGCGAGACCGGCATCCTTGGCGAATGGGGAGTCGAAGTCGCCGAAAACGAATACGAAGGCCCCATGACCGCTCGAGATGCCCTGGTCAAAGGCAAGAACGCCGCCACCGTCCGCTTAGGCATGAAAGTCGGCCTTCCTGCTGTGAAATCGACCGCAGGCGCTGTCGGCATATCCTCCCCGCTGCGCGACTACGCCAATACCTTTTTAGGCAGCAGCGAAGCCTCCCTGGATGAATTAGTGCTCGCCTACACCGTCTTTCCAAACCTTGGCCAACGCCCCGCAGACCTCTACATCATCCAATCCATTCGCGATGGCAACGGAGAGACCATTTATAAAGCCCCCCGCAAACGCTACCGCGCCATTTCGCCGACCGCTTCCTTTCAAGTTCATTCCTGCCTCACCGACTTTATGGAACGCGGCGTCGGCTCGCTGGCGACCAAACAATTTGGCCTGGGAAAATTCCCCGTTGCAGGAAAATCCGGCACCGCCTATGGATTCACGGATACCTATTTCATCGGCTATACGGACAAGGTGACCTGCGGCGTGTGGGTCGGATTTGATAAGCCAACAAAAATCTATCGCGGCGCCTTCGGGAAAGATCTCGCCCTTCCCATCTGGTCAAAAATCATGAACGCCACCGCGCAAAGCTTTCCACCAGTAGCGATCCAAAAACCCAATGTTCTCAAAGAGGTGGAAATTTGCCGCACCTCCGGACTTCTCACTTCACCTCGTTGCATACCGCAGCAAAAAGGAAACGCCACAGCCAAGAACGCGCAGCAGTCGAATCCCAACGACGAATCGCCGACCTACAAAGAACTCGCAACCGATCAACAAATGCCCACCGTGTCCTGCGACGTCCATGGCGGAGGCGTTCGCAACTACGCGAAAGAATACAACCAAGAAGATTGGCCGCGCGCCGCGACAACGATCGACCTTACAAAAATCCGCCCTGTCGCAGTGGCGTCATCCGCTCTGATTGGTTTCAATGATATTTACCGTTCCGTGCAACCCGGCGCCGAAAGCGACAACGACGCAAACATTCCCGTAGCAAAAGCACTTCCCGTGAATATTCCTCCGCCAGCGGCACAAGCTGTTGAGAAGCGGGCGCCCATAGAAATCCGCCGCGCAGAGCCCGTCAATTCTCAACCCGCCCCCCTCGAAGCTCCCGCCATACCCGCTCCCCTCCCCGCATCCATCGCCCCATCGAATTGACCTTTGCCACGCGCTTCCGCCGTGCACAAAATTATTTTTTAAAATACCCCTTGCATTCAAAAATTCCCGGTCTATTTTGAATCTTCTAAATCGCGGGGTGGAGCAGCCCGGTAGCTCGTCAGGCTCATAACCTGAAGGTCAGAGGTTCAAATCCTCTCCCCGCAACCACTCTTAACATTCGTTAAGAGTGTCACTTACGAAGATTTCAAAGCTTCGTTTTCTTGTCTCTCGAAAACCCCTTAAAATGCCCGAAAATGTCACGAAATGACATGAAATTTGCACGGGTAGTTGCACGGGTAAATCTGGAAGCGGGTTTGCGCCGGGAGAGGCGAAATTTTACCCGTGCAAATTTTTCGCTCAAAATTTGCACGGGTAGCCATGCGATGTGCATGGATGGATTGATGGCACGGTCGCCGGGTTCGAGTTCAGAGACGCCACTTTTCAGAGTGCCGTGGTGTTCTGTTTAGCCTGCCCACCCGCTTGTTTGCTGGATTTGTGGCATTGTGGCGTTTTGCTTCGGAACCCCGGCCCCACGGCCCTGCCCTGCCATGCTTGCAAACTCTTCCCCCCTTCCTTTCTGATTAAGAGAAAAAAACACCACAATGCCACAAAGCGAGATTTGATGCGGCTTCGCGGGCTGGTGTTTTGGTGGTGTTGTGGAGTTCCAATGGAAGCCGGTTGTGAGGATATGGAAGCCACGGAACTAAAAACGGAAGCCGGTTCCGAAGTTCCTTCCGTAACTTTTTGAAGTGGTCTCTCTCGAAAATGCCGGGCGACTGGCAAACTGCAAGGCGTGAAACCTTCAAGAGATTCCTTATGCCGGGGTCATGTGGAGTTCTTGCCCTCGAAGAGTCAGAGGGGGCGCGGGGAGATCGAGGCTGGAGAGTTTAGCCATCGGCATCGTCGAGGAAGTGGAAGGTGTAGCGTGCGCCGTGGGCATCTTCGCGGCGACCGAACTCGAAGCGGCGACCACGGGAGTCGGTTATTGTGCGACCGCGCAGATTGGCGAGCTTTCTACCCACGGCTTGCTTTTGCCCGAGATCGTTTTTTGCATTAGGGGCTATTAGATCAATGGTGTCGTTTTCGCGAAGGGCTTCGAGGATTTGCTGAGTGGTCACGGAGTCGCCGAAGACGGCTTCCCCGGCGAGGGAGACAATGACACGCTCCAAGGCCCGCCCGGCTTCGTCTCCCCCGCTGGTGCATTGGCGAGGGCCGAAGGGGTTGGCGAGACCAGCGGCAATCACAATACTGCCCACGAGACCGGCGTAGGATTCAAAGGATGGCTTCCGGGCCTCGCGGCTTATGAGGCGACCGGCTTCGTTCCAGTGACGCACCAAGGCCCACAAGACGCCAAGTGCGGCGCGGCGGTATTCATCGCCGAAGACTTGTGAGTTTGTGAGCGGGTCGCGGATGTCGCGGCTCATAGCATCGTCGTTGCAAAATAGATCCACCACGAGGGCGCGGCGTTCGAGGTCGCTGGTGAGGTTCAAAGCGTTGCCGGTGGCAAAGATTTGAGTGCGGTTAGGGCATCGCACCCGAAGGGACTTGCCGAGGACACGGGGCGAGTGGATCGGCGAAGTGATGAATTTGTTTAGATCGTGTGAATGAAGGCTTCCGACATCATCAAGGACAATATACGGGGCACCGGCGAGCGCGGCGGCACCGAGGAGGCTACGAAGTTCAGATTCCTCTTTGGGCTTGGAATCGTCTTCAACGGGGCCGTGGACGGGAGCGAGTTGGGCATGGATCAAAAGACTTTTGCCAAGGCCGGGTTGGTTGCCGTTTGCCACTACCATTGGGCGCGTTGCGTTTTCGGGGAGTAGGTTCGAGGTGAAGACCCCCACCATTGCGGCGACATGGGCCGCGAAGCTACGGCGGGCGAAGAGGTCGCCGGTCTCATAAAACGGGAACCCTCCAAAGGTGCTTTCCAGCCAGAGATGGGCGTCTTCGAGGGGCCAATCGGTTTCAAAGTCGAGAGTTGGCACCGTGTAGGTCTTCGAGCCGGGGTCGTAGCCTTCGGGCAGGAGGGCAATCGTTTTCCCTGCACCTTCATCACGCCACACGGGAAGGCGGATGTTTGCCACGGTGCGAAGTTCGCGGAGTTCAGCGCGGAAGGTGTCGGATGCGAGAAGCGGCACGGCGAGGTCTTTGGTGAGGTTTTCGGTGCGCCGTCCACCCTTTGCGGTGGTGCTGTGGAAGGTGAAAAACTGCTGGTGCCACGAACGGAAGCGGTCGGGGGGCATGGGTGCTTCTTCCCCGAAAGAGTTTACCGTCACGAGGTCATCACCACGGCGGAAGAGGGGAGTATTGCGGAGAGTTTGCCCCACGAGATGAAACATTCCGAGGAAGTCGAGGTCTTTTGAGATGCTGGGTAGGGC